>NZ_JAAGNB010001369.1:0-6283 GCF_010550475.1 Amycolatopsis sp. SID8362 | reverse complement strand
GCCGTCCCCGGTGCCGCCGGGGCCGAACCCGCCGCCGGGCGACAGCACCGGCCCGGTGACCACCGGCCCGGGCAACGCGGGCCTGCCGGGCGACGCGATCTCCGGCATCTTCACCAACGCCGCGCTGCTGCCGGGCACCCTGGTGCAGGCACCGGTGGTCGCCCAGGTCATCCCGGGCCAGCAGGTCCCGACCGTCGACGCCCAGAAGTCCGGCACCGCGGAGGCCCTGCCGGGCGTCACCCCGCCGGCGAAACTGCCGATGCTGCTGGCGGTACTGGCGCTCGCGATCGTGGCCGCGGCCCTCGTCCGGGCCTGGATCCGCCGCAAGCCGGCCTGATCCCTGACGCAGGGTGACGCCCGCTTCCACTCGAATGCCGGACATTTTTGAGCGAGCGGGCGTTACTCGTCTGCCCTAACGTCGTTGTCCTGGGAAAGAGGCCACGACACCAGGGGCGGCGCGCATGCAGGAGCGGACACGGAGGGCAACGGCGGTCGGTGCGACGGCGTTCGTGCTCGCGGGTTCGGCCGTCCTCGGCCTGCCCGGCACGGCGTCGGCCGAGACCAAGACCGTGGCGTGCGGCAGCACCGTGAGCGCCAAGCCCGGCGACACGATCCAGGCCACCACCCCGCTGCTCGGACTTCCGCTCAACCTGGGCGTCGTCACGGAGGGCACCAAGGTCCTCACCGGCACGATCAACGCGATCCTCGGCACGCTGTGCAAGGTCACGGTCAACGTGGTGAGCACCGTCGTTTCGCCGGTGCCGGTCGTCGGCGCGCCCGCGGCCAGCGCGATCAACCAGGGCGTCCAGGGCGTGACCAGCGGGACCCAGCAGGGTCTGTCGGCGTTGAGCGGCGGCCAGCCCGCCCCCGGCCAGCAGCCCGGACCCGGTGGCAACCCGCAGCAACCGCCGTCCGGCGGGACCGGCGGCAACCAGCAGGGCGGCACGCAGCAGGGCGGCGGCATCCCGGAAGCCAACAGCCCGCTGCTCCCCGGCTTCTCCGGCGGCGGCGCCAGCCCGGCGTTCGGCGGCTTCCCGTTCAGCATCGGCACGGGCTACGCCCCCATGCGCGACTACAGCGGCATCCCGTTCGCGACAGCCGGCCTGTTCACGCCGTCGCCCGCGATCCGGTACGGCAGCCAGATCCCCGGTTACGCGCCGCAGTACGGCCTCACCGGCCCCGACGGCACCGCGGCGGACGGCAGTTCCGGCGTCCAGACGGCAGGCCGCGCCGAAGCGCTACCGTCCGCATCGGACGGTTTCACGAACGGGTCGAATCTGCCGCTGCTCATCGCGGTACTGACACTCTCCGGAGTCAGCGCGGGCCTCGTCCGCACCTGGGTGCTCCGCCGAATGGCCGCTGCGAATTGACCCGACTGCCGAGTATCTTTCACGTATCTCCTTCGTTGATCCTGGTGTTGCCTGGAACGACGCCCCCGTAATTCCCTGGAGGACAGTGCTCGTGCGGAAGATCCCCACCTGGCAGACGACCCGCCGCGCACTGACCGTCACCGCCGTCGCCGCCTTCGTGACCGGGGGAGCGTTCCTCTCCGCGGGCCCGGCCTCGGCCGCCACGACGCTCGCGGGCACCTGCTCGGGCGCGGTGAACGGCAGCATGGGCGACACCGTCGCCGTGCAAGGCACGTCGGTGAAGGAGCTCGTCCGCAAGGGCGCGCAGGACTACGTCAACTCCCACCTCTGGACCGCCCTCTCGGTGTGGCCGAACACCATCGCCGACACCATCGCGAGCAAGGGCGCGCTCGCCGTCGGCCAGGTGCCGAACTCCGCCGGTGGCACGATCGCGGGCTCCGCGATCGGCAGCGCCGTCGCCACCGCGCTCAAGGGCTCCAACGGTCTCGGCGTGCTGGACAGCACCAAGACCGAGGTGCTCAACGCGGTCTCGGCGAACGTCGCGAAGAACTGCGGGCTGACCACCATCGCCACCAACTACGCCCCGCCGTCCACCCCGGGCGCGGGCGGCACCGGCACCCAGCCGGGCGGCGGCACCGGGACCGTCCCCGGCGGCACCTCGGGCAACCTCTCCAACCTGAACCCCGGCACCACCGGCGGTACGGGTGGCAGCGCGCCGATGCGCGACTACAGCGGCATCCCCACCGCGACCGCCGGCACGGCCGTCGCCCCGGGCGCGCGGTACCCGGCGAACGGCACCCTGCCGGGTGACGCCTCCGCGCCGCAGGCGGGGCAGGGCGACCAGAGCGGCCAGGGCGCGGACATCCGCGACGCCGGCAACGCGCAGTCGCTGGCCTCGAACGGCGCTTCGAACGACGTGCAGCTGCCGATGCTGCTGGCCGTGATCGTGCTGGCCGGGGTGACCGCCGGGCTCGTCCGGACCTGGGTCCTGCGCCGCGCGAGCTGACCCCGCCGTCCGGTCCTGTCGGTACCCCCAGGTAGCCTTACCTGGACAAACCCTCCTGCCACGGACAGTCCGTGGCCGCGAGCCCATAGGAGGTGAGTGGTTGTGTCACGCCATTACGAGGTAATGGTCATCCTGGACCCCACGCTCGACGAGCGCACGGTCGCCCCGACCCTCGACACGTTCCTCAACGTGATCCGCACTTCGGGCGGAAGCGTCGAGAAGGTCGACGTCTGGGGCCGTCGTCGCCTCTCGTACGAGATCAAGAAGCACGCGGAGGGCATCTACGCCCTGCTCGACCTGAACTCGTCCTCGGACGCGGTGAAGGAGCTGGACCGCCAGCTGTCGCTGCAGGAGACCGTGCTCCGCACCAAGGTCATGCGCCGCGAGGTCAAGCGCGCCGCGGCCAAGCCCGCTGCCGCCAAGGCCTGAGCCCGAGGGGAATCCCGATGGCTGGAGACACCGTCATCACGGTGGTCGGCAACCTGACGTCCGACCCGGAACTGCGCTTCACCCCGTCCGGTGCGGCGGTCGCGAACTTCACCGTCGCGTCCACCCCGCGCACCCTCGACCGGCAGTCCGGCGAGTGGAAGGACGGCGAGGCGCTGTTCCTGCGCTGCAACATCTGGCGGCAGGCGGCGGAGAACGTCGCCGAGTCGCTGACGCGCGGCGCCCGCGTCGTCGTGCAGGGCCGCCTCAAGCAGCGGTCGTTCGAGACGAAGGAAGGCGAGAAGCGCACCGTCGTCGAGCTCGAGGTCGACGAAATCGGCCCCTCGCTGCGCTACGCCACGGCCAAGGTCAACAAGGTCAGCCGCGGTGGCGGCGGCGGTGGTGACTTCGGCGGCGGCGGAGGCGGTGGCAACCGCGGTGGCGGCGGCGCACCGGCCGACGACCCGTGGGGTTCCGCGCCCGCCGCGAGCAGCGGTGGCGGCGGCTTCTCGGACGAGCCCCCCTTCTGATCTCGTACACATCCACAAAGATTTGAATTACCAGGAGTAGACAGTGGCCAAGCCACCCATCCGCAAGCCCAAGAAGAAGGTCTGCGTGTTCTGCAAGGCCGAGAAGAAGGGCCGCCCGGAACTGATCGACTACAAGGACACCAACCTGCTGCGGAAGTACATCTCCGACCGCGGCAAGATCCGTGCCCGTCGCGTCACCGGCAACTGCAGCCAGCACCAGCGTGACATCGCCATCGCGGTCAAGAACTCCCGCGAGATGGCGCTGCTGCCCTACACCTCGACCGCGCGCTAAGGGAGGGCACTGAAATGGCGAAGATCATCCTCACCACGGACGTGGCCAACCTGGGCGGCCCCGGCGACATCGTCGAGGTCAAGGACGGCTACGCGCGCAACTACCTGCTCCCGCGGGGCTACGCGATCGTGGCCTCCAAGGGCGCGGAGAAGAACGTGCGCACCATCCAGCGCGCGCAGGAGAGCCGTCGCATCCGCGACCTCGACCACGCCAAGGAGATCAAGGCGACGCTGGAGGGCCTCGGCGCCATCCAGCTCACCGGCAAGGCGGCCGAGGGCTCGAAGAAGCTCTTCGGTTCGATCACCGCCGGCGAGATCGTCGACGCGATCAAGGCGGCCGGTGGCCCGCTGCTCGACAAGCGCGTCATCGAGCTCCGCGACCACATCAAGACCGTGGGCAAGCACTCGGTCGGCGCCCGGCTGCACCCGGACGTGAAGGTCGACGTGCGGCTCGAGGTCAAGGCCGTCGCGCAGTAAGGCAGTACGTCGTGGAAGGCGGGTCGTCCCTGGTGGGCGGCCCGCCTTCACGCGTTTCGGGGGAACCCCGGACAGGCGGGCGGCGTCGGAGGAGAATGGGCGGGGACGCGAAGGGGATGGATCCGGATGGCCAATGAAGTCAACATGTCAGCACCGGCCGGCGGTGGTGGCTTCACGTTCGACGCCGACAAGATCGACGCCGTCATCAAGAAGTGGCAGGATCTGCGGGCCGACCTGAAGCGCGACTACGACGACGCCAACCTGATGGCGAATGTGAAGGCGCCCGGCAAGGAGTTCGCCAGCGAGGACTGGGAGAAGCTCGCGAACCCGTCCGGCAAGGCCTTCCTCGAGCAGAACCGCAAGATGCAGGAATACGTCACGAACTACATCGACGCGCTGACCGCGGCGAAGAAGAAGATCACCACCAAGGAGTCGGAGACGCAGGCCGACATGGCGAAGACGGGGAACCAGGCCACGTGAACCGACGACTGCTCGCCGTCCCGGCGCTGGCTTTCGCCGTGCTCGCCGTCGCCGGGTGCGGCGGCAAGACCAGGGGCAGCGCCAACCCGGCGCCGACGACCGCCGAAACCAGCAGCGAGACGCGCGCCGTGGCCGACACCGCGCCGCGGGTGCCGAGCCCGCTGAACACCGGCGCGATCACCTCGGACGCCTGCGCGACGCTGTCCGCGTCGGCGCGCTCCGACCTCGGGTTCGGCGAAGGCGAGCCGCGGACCACGGGCAACGGCCCGAGCTGCACGTTCACCGAAGCCGCCGACCCGGGCAACCAGATCGACGTGACCACGGTGACCGCGAACAAGAACGGGCTCCAGGACGTCTACGACACCAAGGCCAACGACGCGTACTGGGGCGAAACCCAGGCCGCCGGCTACCCGGGCGTCTACGCCGCCGCGGTCGACGACCGCAAGAGCGGCAAGTGCGGCCTGTTCGTCGCGGTGACCGACGAGCTGGCGGTCAACATCCTGGTGCAGTACGACAACGGCACCGGCGCTTCGGACCCGTGCTCGGTGGCGATGAAGTTCGGCGAAGCGATGATCCACACCCTGGGAGGCTGAGATGCTGGAACTGGTGCTGCTGGGCGGCTTCGCCGCCTACAACATGGCCACGACGCACTCCGACGACCACACCTCGACGCAGGGCGATCGGAAGATCGACTGCTACGACATCTGGGAAAAGATCACCCACGGTCCCGGCGCGGGCTCGATCGCGACCGGGCAGTCGGCGGCGAGCCGGCTCAAGGGCGCCTACGCCGACCGGCTCAGCACGATCGACGACCTGGCCAAGGAGATGGACGCGGCCTGGTCGGGCGGCGGCTCCGAGGCGGCGCAGAACGCCGGCGCGCACCCGCTGCGCGTGTGGATGGAGGACTCCGGCACCAAGCTCACCGAGTCCGACAAGTACCTCGGCGAGCAGCACAACGCCTTCACCACCGTGCACACGCAGGTCCAGGAGGTCCCGAAGGACCCGCCGAAGAACAACCTGCTCAACGCGGTGACGCCGTGGACGACCGACACCGACCGGGCGATCCGCGACTACAACAGCAAGGGCCAGGCCAACGTCGACGCCTTCAACACCTACTACAAGGCGAGCAACGACAACGGCCAGAAGATGCCGACGTACTCCGCGCTCAAGGGGCAGCAGGAGAACGTCACCGTCGACGACGGCAAGGACGGCAAGAAGAAGCCGGGCGGCGACGGCAACGGAACCGGCGATGGGACCGGAAGCGGGAACGGCAACGGCTCCGGTTCGATGCCCGGCGTGAACATGCCGGGGTCGGGCGGCGTGCCGTCCTTCGGCGGCCAGCCGACGACGCCCGGCGGCAAGTTCGACCCGTCCCAGATCCCCGGCGGCAACTACACGCCGCCGAAGTTCGACCCCTCGCAGATCCCCGGCGGGAACTACGACCCGTCGCAGATCCCGGGTGGCAGCTACACCCCGCCGAACTTCGGCGACGGCACCCACTCGTCCGGCTTCACGCCGCCGAAGATCCCCGGTGCCGGCGGGTTCGGCCCCGGTGGTTCCGGTGGCGCGGGCGACTTCTCGATCCCCGGCGGCGGGGGCTTCGGCCCCGGCGGGTCGGGCGGGATCGGCGACCCCTCGGGCTTCGGGCCGGGCGGCGGGGGCTTCGGGCCCGGCGGCTCGACCGGCGTGGCCATGCCCGGCGG
>NZ_JAAGNB010001323.1:0-10397 GCF_010550475.1 Amycolatopsis sp. SID8362 | reverse complement strand
CGAACCGGTCGTCACGGTGCCGTTGTCCATTGTGGACGCCGGTACCGAGGAGGCCGCCCGGGCCGCGGTCGACGCCGCCGCGGCCGAGCCGTTCGACCTGGCTGCCGGCCCGCTGCTGCGCGCCACCCTGGTGCGCGTCAGCGACGACGAGCACCTCCTCGCCGTGTGCACGCACCACATCGTCGGCGACGGCTGGTCGGTCGACCTGCTGCTGCGCGACCTCGCGGCGGCCTACCACGGGACGGCGGCCGCGCTGCCCGCGCTGTCCATCGGCTACGGCGATTTCGCGCACTGGCAGCGCCGGACGCTGACCGGCGCCGAACTGGACCGGCAGCTCGACCACTGGCAGGAAACCCTCCGCGGCGTCGAACCACTGGAGCTGCCCACCGACCGGCCGCGGCCGGCGACCCAGGCGTTCGACGGCGCGATCCACGAGTTCTTCGTCGAAAAGGACCTCGTTCGGGCGCTGGGCGACCTGAGCCGCGAGCACGGCGTCACGTTGTTCATGACGCTGCTGGCCGCCTACCAGGTCCTGCTGTCCCGGTACTCCGGCCAGGAGGACTTCGCCGTCGGCTCGTCGTCGGCCGGGCGCGGGCTGCCCGAGCTGGAAGGCGTGGTCGGCATGTTCATCAACATGCTGCCGCTGCGCGCCCAGCTCGACGGCGACCCGGGCTTCACCGAGCTGCTGACGCGGACCCGGCGGCACGTGCTCGACGCGTTCGACCACGCCGACGTCCCGTTCGAACGCCTGGTGAACGCCCTCGGCGTCCCGCGGGACGTGAGCCGTTCGCCGGTGTTCCAGGCGATGTTCGTGCTGCAGAACTACGAGATGGGCCGGCTGGGCACGGCCGGGAAGTCCGAAGTGGACTTCCGCTGGCTGCCGATGGACCTGCCCGCGACCCGGTTCGACTTCGAATTCCACGCCATCGAGGTCGAGTCCGGGCTGATCGCCAAGTTCGTGTACAACACGGCGTTGTTCGGCGCGGAGACCGTCGCCGGGATGGCCGGGCGCCTGGTCACGCTGCTGCGTTCGATCACCGCCGACCCCGTGCGGCCACTGTCCGAACTGGACATCCTGGGGAACCAGCGCGACCTGGTCCTGAACCGCTGGAACGACACGGCGGGGGACATCCCGCCGGGCACGCTCCACGCGCTCGTCGAAGCGCAGGTGGCCCGCACGCCGGACGCGCCCGCGCTGACGTTCCGCGGCTCGTCACTGTCCTACCGGGACCTCGATACCCGCGCCAACGGCGTGGCGCACCGCCTGCGTGAGCTGGGCGTCGGGCCGGGCACGCTGGTCGGAGTCTTCGCGAACCGCTCGTTCGAGCTGGTCACCGGCCTGCTCGGCGTGCTGAAGGCGGGCGGCGCCTACGTGCCGCTCGACCCGGAGTACCCCGCGGACCGGCTCGCGTTCATGCTCGAAGACGCGGGCGCTCCGGTCGTCCTGACCCAGGCCGCGCTCCGGGACACCCTCCCGCCGAGCGCCGCCACCGTCGTCGTCCTCGACGACATCAGCGGTTCGGCCGGGCCGGTGGATCCCTTGGCGAGCGCGGACGATCCCGCGTACGTCATCTACACCTCGGGCTCCACCGGGCGGCCGAAGGGCGTGCCGAACGGGCACCGCGGGATCGTCAACCGGCTCGACTGGATGCAGCGCGAGTACGGCCTCGACGGCTCGGACGCGGTGCTGCAGAAGACCCCGGCGAGCTTCGACGTCTCCGTGTGGGAGTTCTTCTGGCCGCTCATGACCGGCGCCCGGCTGGTCCTGGCGGAGCCCGGCGGGCACAAGGACGCGGCGTACCTGCGCGAACTCCTGGACTCCGAGGGGATCACGACGGCGCACTTCGTCCCGTCGATGCTGACGTTGTTCCTCGCGGAGCCGGGCATCGAGTCGGTGACGGCGCTGCGCCGGGTGGTCTGCAGCGGCGAGGAACTCCCGCTCGACACCGCCCGCGAGTTCGTCCGGCGGCTGCCGCACTGCGAACTGCACAACCTTTACGGCCCGACCGAAGCCGCGATCGACGTCACCGCCTGGCACTGCACGGCCGAAGCGCTCGCCGGCGTCGCGTCCGTGCCGATCGGGGCGCCGATCCGCAACCTCCGGATCTACGTCCTCGACCAGCGCGGAAACCCGTGCCCGGTCGGCGTGCCCGGTGAACTCCACATCGCCGGCGCCGGGCTCGCGCTCGGCTACCACAACCGGCCGGAGCTGACGGCGGAGCGGTTCGTCGCCGACCCGTTCCACGGCGGCCGGATGTACCGCACCGGCGACCTCGCGCACTGGCGGGCCGACGGCACGATCGCGTTCCTCGGCCGCCTCGACCACCAGGTCAAGCTGCGCGGCCTGCGCATAGAGCTGGGCGAGATCGAGGCCCGGATGCGGGAGCAGCCCGGTGTGGCCGACGCCGTCGTGCTCGTCCGGGAGGACACGCCGGGGGACAAGCGCCTGGTCGGCTACGTGGTCGGCGACGCGGACGGCCTGCGGACCGCGTTGAAGGAGACGCTGCCGGACTACATGGTGCCGCCGTCGTTCGTCACCCTCGACGCGCTGCCGCTGACGCCGAACGGGAAGCTCGACCGCAAGGCGCTGCCCGCGCCGGTCGCCGCCCGGGACGCGAGCACCGCGCTGGTCGAGCCGTCCACGCCGCTCGAAGTCCTGCTCGCGGACATCTGGCGGGACGTGCTCAAGGTCGAGGAACTGGGCGTCGACGACGACTTCTTCGACCTCGGCGGCCACTCGATGCTCGCCACGCAGGTGGTCGCGAGGATCGCGAAGGCCGGGCACCAGGCCGGCGTGATGGACCTGTTCCAGCACCGCACGATCCGCGAGCTGGCGGTGTTCCTCGACGGCGACCGCGACGACTCGGGGCACCTGCTCTACGAGCTGACCAAGCCGGTCGCGAAGCCGACGCTCACCTACGTCTGCTTCCCGTACGGCGGTGGCAGCGCGATCGTCTACCAGCCCCTCGCGGACGCGCTGCCCAGCGGGTATTCGCTGTTCTCGGTCGCCATCCCGGGCCACGACGTCGGCCTGTCCGAGGAAGCCGTGCCCTTCGACGAACTGGTCGAGCGGCTCGCGGACGAGGTCCTCGAACGGATCGACGGGCCGCTGGCGATCTACGGCCACTGCGGGGTCGGCAACGCCCTCGCCGTCGGCGTCTCCCGGCGGCTCGAGGAGCGCGGCCGCGAGCTGGAGGTCGTGCACATCGGCGCGATCTTCCCGTTCGCGCGGATCAAGGGCGCGGTCGGGACGCTGCGGACGCGGCTGGAGAAGCTGCGCAGCAACCGGTACTACGCGAACTGGCTCAAGGGCATGGGCGTCGACACCGACGACCTCGACCCGGCGCAAGCCGACCGGATCATCAGCAACATGCGCGCCGACAGCCGCGCCGCCGAGGAGTACTTCAGCGGCCTGCTCGACGCCCGCGTCGCCAAGCTGCGCGCGCCGATCATCTCGGTCGTCGGCTCGGAGGACCCGGTCACCGACTACTACGCCGAGCGCTACCGCGAGTGGGAGTTCCTCACCGACCGCACCGGGCTCGTCGTGCTGGACCAGGCGGGGCACTTCTTCCTCCGCTACCGCGCGGAAGAGCTGGCGGAGATCCTCACCCGGGTGCACCCCGCCCTGGACGAGCCCGGTGACCTGCACGTTTCGGTGCGCGAGGAGACGGCGGGCTGGGCGGTGCACGACACCCACCGGTCCGAAGTGGACGACAAGCCCGCGGTGAAGCCGAGCATGGCGCGGTTCGTCACGGTCACGGCCGGCCAGCTGGTGTCCTCGACCGGCTCGGCGCTGACGTCGTTCGCGGTCCCGATCTGGCTCTACACCAGAACCGGCTCGGTCACCGACCTCGGCCTGCTCTGGGCCCTGGCGCTGCTGTGCGGGGTGCTGGTGCTGCCGGTGGCGGGCGCGCTCGTCGACCGCGGCGACCGCCGGAAGATCATGATCGCGGCGAGCGCGATCGCCGGCGTCATCCAGCTCGCGCTCGCGGTGCTGCTGACCGTCGGGAACCTCCAGCTCTGGTGGCTCTACGTGCTGATCCCGCTCGGGTCGGTCGCCGGGTCGATCCAGCGCATCGCGTACCAGTCGTCGGTGGCGCAGCTCGTGCCCAAGCAGTACCTGGGCCACGCGATGGGCCTCGCCCAGCTGTCCAACGGCTTCGCGCAGCTGCTGATGCCGGTCATCGCGGCCGGGTTGCTGGCGGCGATCCAGCTGCGCGGCATCCTGATCCTCGACATGGCGAGCTACGTCTTCGCCATCGTCAGCCTGCTGTTCGTCCGGTTCCCCGACCTGCTCGGCTGGCGCCCGCGCGAGCCGCTGCTGACGGCGATCGCGGGCGGCCTGAAGTACTCGTGGAACCACCGCGGCTTCCGCACGATGCTGCTGTACTTCGCGCTGGCCAACGTCTTCCTGGCGCCGGCGCTGGTCCTCGTCTCGCCGCTCGTGCTGTCCTTCGGCACGGTCACCGACGTCGCCCAGGTCGCGCTCGCCGAAGCGGTCGGCGCGGTGGCCGGCGGGATCGGCATGGCCCTGTGGGGCGGCCCGCGCAAGCGGCGGATGGTCGGCGTGCTCGCGGGCAACGTCGGCATCGCGCTCGGCAGCCTCGTGATGGGGCTGCGGCCGTCGCTGATCGTGGTCGCCGCGGGCGTGTTCCTGCTGGCCGCGGCGATGGCCGTGTCGCAGGGCATCTACGCGACGCTGGTGCAGGTCAAGGTGCCGCAGCGCTACCACGGCCGGGTGTTCGCCATCAACCAGACGATCACCTGGTCCACGCTGCCGATCGGGTTCGCCGTGCTCGCCCCGCTGGCGGTCGGCTGGTTCTCGCCGCTGCTCGCCCCCGGCGGCGCGCTCGCCGGGTCGGTCGGCACGGTCCTGGGCACCGGCGAAGGCCGCGGGGTCGGACTGGCGTACGTCGTCTACGCGCTGATCCTGCTGCTGATCAACGTCGGCGGGTTCGCCGTGAAGCTGTTGCGCCGCTTCGACACCGAGGTGCCGGACTCGCTGCCGGACGACCTCGTCGGCGCGCAGGAACGGGAGCGCAGGCTCGCCGGGAAGGAGGCCGCGTGAGCGACGTCGTGCTGATCAGGGAAGCCCGCGGGCACTGGGTCGGCGAAGTCGCCGCCGCGGTGCACGCGGCCGGGCACCGCGCGGTGCTGCTCGCGCCGCCGGTGGACGAGGCGTCGCCGGCGGGGGTGGTGGACGAGGTGATCGCGGTCGACGACGTCTACGACGCCGAAGCCGTCGCCGCCACGATCCGCTCGGCGATCGGGGTGCCCGCCGCCGTGCTGACCGGGTCGGACGGGGCCATCGCGAGCACCGCCCGGGTCGCCGAGCTGCTCGGCGTCGCGCGGTGCCCGGCGTCGGTGTTCGCCTTGTGCGCGGACAAGTTCGCGGTCCGGGAAGCGCTGGCGGCGGCCGGGCTGCCGGGTCCCGCGGCGGCGCTGATCTCCTCGGCGTCCGAAGCGGCCTCCGTCGCCGAGCGGGTCGGGCTGCCCGCGATCGTCAAGCCGGTCAACGGCGCCGGGAGCAACCTCGTGCGCACGGTGTCCACCGTGGACGAGCTGGCGGCCGCGTACGAGCTGCTGGCTTCGCGGCTGCCCGAGTCCGCGGATCCGCGCTACCACCGTCCACTGGGGACACTCGACCCGGCCGCGACATTCCTCGTCGAGAGCCTGTTGCGGGGCCCGGAGTACGCGGTCGACGTGCTGGTCCGCGACGGCGTCGCCGAGCCGATCGAGATCCTCGACAAGCCGCTGATCGACGAGCGCAAGTTCGAGCTGGTCCTG
This sequence comes from Amycolatopsis sp. SID8362, assembly GCF_010550475.1. Lineage (NCBI taxonomy): Bacteria > Bacillati > Actinomycetota > Actinomycetes > Pseudonocardiales > Pseudonocardiaceae > Amycolatopsis > Amycolatopsis sp. SID8362. Next base: position 4,610 of record NZ_JAAGNB010001323.1, on the reverse strand, counting down.
TCCTGTCCGCCGGCCGGGCTTTCCGATGAGCGGGCGGAGCTGGTGGCTTCGGCAGCGTCGTCGGCGGTGCTGGCGCTGGGCCTGGACAACACGATCGCGCACGTCGAGGTGATCGACGACGAGCGGCGCGGCCCGACGATCGTCGAGGTCAACGCGGGCCGCCCGGCGGGCTCGATCATGCCGCTGCTGGCCAAGCTGCGCACCGGCGTCGACGTGTTCGCCGAGCTGACCGCCCTCGCCCTCGGCGCGCCGCCACCGGCGCGAGAGCCGGCGAAACTGCCGATCCCGCTGGCCATGCTGATCCTCTACGCGGCCGGGTCCGGCACGCTGACCGGCATCGGCGGCCTCGACGAGGTCGCCGCGCTGCCGGAGGTCGTCGACGTCGTCACAACGGTCTCGCCCGGCCAGGTGCTCACCGACGAGCAGGAGACGTACGCGGTCAACCTGGTCGTCGCCGGGTTCGCCGACCACGAGGACCTCGCCGCCCTGCACGCCGAAGCGAGCAAGCTGATCCGCCTGGAGGTCGCGTGAAAACCGCGTTCATCGTCCGCGAGACGCGCGGGCAGTGGATCGGCGACTTCGCGGCCGCCGTCCGCGCCGCCGGGTGGCGGGCCGAACTGGTCACCGAGCCCCTCGGAGACGGAGAGCGGGCCGAACTGGGTTCCCTGGTCGACGGCTTCGCCGTGGTCGACGACGTCCGGGACGCACCCGCGGTCGCCGAAGCGCTCCGCGACCGGGCGCCCGGCGCGGTGCTGACTGCGGCGGAAGGGATCATCGCGAGCACCGCCCGGGTCGCCGACCTGCTCGGCGTCGCGCGTTGCCCGGCAGAGGTGTTCGCGGTGGCGCACAACAAGTTCGCCGTCCGGCAGGCGCTGGCCGCCGCCGGGCTGCCGGGACCGCGAGCCGCGCTCTTCGCCGACCCGGCCGAGGCGCCGCGAATCGCCGCAGAGGTCGGCCTCCCGGCGATCGTCAAGCCGGTCAACGGCGCCGCGAGCACGCTCGTCCGCACGGTGTCCACTGTGGACGAGCTGGTCGCGGCGTACCACCTGCTGGCCACCCGGCTGCCGGAGAACTCCGACGCGCGCTACCACCGGGTGCTGCCGGGCCCGCTCGACCCGCTGCGGGTGTTCCTCGTCGAGAGCCTGCTCGACGGCCCGGAGTACGCGGTGGACGTGCTCGTCCGCGACGGCGCCGCCGAACCCGTCACCGTGGTCGGCAAGCCGCTGATCGACGAGCGGAAGTTCGAGCTGGGCATGGTCTGCCCGCCGTTCGGGCTGTCGGGCGAGCGAGCTGGGCTGATCACCGAAGCGGCGACCGCGGCCGTGCTGGCCCTGGGCCTGGACTCGACGTGCGCGCACGTCGAGGTGATCGACGACGCCGCGCTCGGCCCGGTGGTCGTCGAGGTCAACGCCGGCCGTCCCGCCGGGGGCGCGCAACCGGCCCTGCTGCGGCTCGCCACCGGCATCGACGTCACCGCCGAAGCCGTGTCCCTGGCACTCGGTACTCCGCCGCCCGCGCGCGGCAACGGGCTGCCCGTGCCGGTCGGCTACCTGATCGTCTACGCCGAAGGCAGCGGGCGGCTGGTGCGCGTCGAGGGCACCGCGGAAGTCGCGGACCTGCCGGAGGTCCTCGACGTCGTCACCATCGTTTCCCCCGGCCAGGTGCTCAGCGACGACCAGGAGATCTACGCCGTCAACGTCCTCGTCGCCGGGTTCGCCGACCTCGACGACCTGGCCGCGCTGCACGCCGAAGCCGCGAAGCTTGTCCGATTCGAACTGGAGGAGTCATGACCGCCGATCTCGCGGCGCCGCTGGGGCAGCTGCAGGGCAACGAGCACACGAAGATCGCCGTCTTCCCGGCCGCGGACTTCGCGGCCGTGGAGGCGCAGCTGCCGGCGGTGCGGGACCACCTGCGCGACCACGGCGCGATCCTGCTGCGCGGCCTGCCCGCCGACCTCGACCTGTTCAACCGGGTCACCGAGACGATCGGTGGCGCGCTGCTGACGTACACGGAGCGGTCGACGCCGCGCTCGAACGTGGCGGGCAACATCTACACCTCGACCGAGTACCCGCCCGCCGAGTCGATCCCGATGCACAACGAGAACTCGTACTCGGCGAGCTGGCCCGCGCGCCTGTTCTTCCTGTGCGACACCGCCGCCGAAACCGGTGGGGCCACGCCGATCGCGGACAGCCGGGCGATGTACCGGCTGCTGCCGGAAGACCTGCGGGAGCGGTTCGCCGGCGGTGTCACGTACACGCGCGCGTTCCGCGAAGGGCTCGGGCTGACGTGGCAGGAGGCGTTCCAGACCGAGGACCGCGCGGTCGTCGAGGACTACTGCGCGCGCAACGGGCAGACGTTCGAGTGGACCGAGGACGGGCTGCGCACCCGGCACGTCCGGCCGTCGTTCGTGGTGGAAGAGCACACCGGGGACACCGTCTGGTTCAACCAGGCCAACCTGTTCCACGTCTCGAGCCTGGGTGAGGAGGTCAGCGAGGCGCTGCTGGAGCTGTACCCGGAGGCCGACCTGCCGCGCAACGCCTACTTCGCCGACGGCAGCCCGATCCCGGTCGCGGACCTCGAGAAGATCGGCGAGGTCTACGACGAGGTCAGCTACGCGTTCCCGTGGCAGAGCGGGGACATCATGGTGATCAACAACATGCTGATGGCCCACGGCCGCGAGCCGTTCACCGGCAAGCGGCGCATCCTGGTGGCGATGACGGGATGACCGCACCGGTCGTCGTGCTGCTCGCGCACCCGCGGCCCGGGAGCTTCAACCACGCGCTCGCCGACCGCGTCGTCGCGGCGCTGGAGCGGGCCGGGGTGCCGGTGCGGTTCCACGACCTGTACGCCGAGGGCTTCAACCCGGTGCTGACCGCGGAGGAGGCCTACACCAGCGGGACCCGGGCGGAGGAGTTCCTCGCCGCCGAACCGGACCCGCTGGTGCGGCGCCACCGCGAGGAGCTGCGCGAAGCGGGCGGGCTCGTCGCGATTCACCCGAACTGGTGGGGCAAGCCGCCGGCGATCCTCAGCGGCTGGCTCGACCGGATCCTCGTCCCCGGTGTCGCGTACCGCCTCTCCGACGCGGGTGGCGCGCCCGAGTCGCTGCTGTCGTTGCGGCGGCTGCTGGTGGTGAACACGTCCGATACGACCGAGGAGCGCGAGCGGACGTTGTTCGGCGACCCGCTAGATGCGATCTGGCGGCGCTGCCTGGCGCCGTACCTCGGCGAGCCGGAGGTGCGCCGGCTCGTGCTGCGGGTGGTGGCCGACGCCGGTGCCGAGATCCGCGCGGCGTGGCTCGACGAGGTCGAAACCGAGGTGGCGCGGCTCTTCTGACCGGTCGCGCATGTAGTGAATGACTCATTCATGTCGTCAGGCGACATGAATGAGTCATTCACTACGTCCCGAACTGGGGGCGGTCAGCGGTAGGTGTCGAGGGTGAGCTTCGCCGCCTGCGCGATCAGGCGGTCGTCGTGGTCGGCGTCCGCGGTCTTCCGGTCGGACAGCACCACCAGCACGATCGGCGCGCGCCCCGGCGGCCAGACGACCGCGATGTCGTTGCGCGTCGCGTAGGCGCCCGTGCCGGTCTTGTCGGCGACCGTCCAGCCGGCCGGGGTGCCCGCGCGGATCAGCGCGTCACCGGTGCGGTTGGCGCGCATCGTGTCCGTGTAGAACGTTCGCTGCTCGGCCGGCAGCGCCGTGCCGAGGGCGAACGCGCGCAGGTCGGCCGCCATCGCGCGCGGGGTGCTCGTGTCGCGGACGTCGCCCGGGGCCAGGTCGTTGAGGCCCGGCTCGATCCGGTCGACGTGCGTGGTCGTGTCGCCGATCCCGCGCAACGCGGCGGCCAGTCCCGCCGGGCCGCCCAGCTCGCGGAACAACAGGTTCGCGGCGGTGTTGTCGCTGTAGCGCAACGCCGCGTCGATCGCGTCGCGCAGGGACAGCCCGGTGCCGGCGTGCTTTTCGCCGACCGGCGAGTTCGGCTGGACGTCGGCGCTGGTGTAGGGCAGCACCTTCGCCAGGCCCGCCATGCTCGTGCGCTGGAGGACGGCCGCAGTTGAGAACGCCTTGTGCGTCGACGCGTAGCCGAAGCGCTCGTCGGCCCGGTGGGCGATCTCGCGGCCGGAACCGGTGTCGATCGCGTACACGCCGAGGCGGGCGTCGAAGTCGCGTTCGAGCGGGGCGAAGTCGGGTTGCGCGACCGTGGATGTCGACGGCGGTGCCGGCGGCGCGGACGGCGGTTCCGCGGCGCACGCGGTGAGCGGGACGAGGGCCAGCGCGGCGAGCGCGGCCCACCGGACGTGGGGGAACGGCACGGTGCTTCCTTCCGGTCTTGATCGACATCCGCAGTCTCACCGCGTTCGCTCATGCTGTCCAAGACGGAACCGCGCCGATTGATGCCGGAATCGCATAGAGTGAGGTCGTGGACCTGGTCGGCGGCTGCAGGGCGTTCGTGAGCGTGAGCGAGACGGGGAGCTTCACGGCGGGCGCGGCGCTCGCGCGCATCCCGCAGCCGGTCGCGAGCCGGCGGATCGCCGCGCTCGAACGGCACTTCGGCGAGCGGCTGTTCGACCGCTCCACCCGCCGCGCGCGGCTGACCGCGTTCGGGCGCGACC
>NZ_JAAGNB010001270.1:0-5777 GCF_010550475.1 Amycolatopsis sp. SID8362 | reverse complement strand
CAGCGCCGCCATCAGCCGCGCGACGTCCGCGTCGGCCGCCGCACGGGCGTCGAGCGCCGCGAGCGCTTCGGGCAACGCCTCCGGCAGGTCGGCGAGCAGGCAGTTCTCGACCGCCGTGGTGACCTCGTCCAGCGGTGGCGTGCCCTCGACGGCGCCGCGGACCGCGGCCGTGGCCGCCGAAGGCACGGTGGTGCCGTACACCGCCGCCGCGACCAGGTCGACCTCGAACGACGGTTCCCAGGCCAGCGCCCAGGTTTCCCGGAACGTGCCCTTGTTCCGCCGCGCCGACGCCTCCCGGCTGCCCCACTCGATGCCGAGGATCCGCAGCCGGTGCAGCAGCTTCGAGCGGTCGAGCCCGCCGGGCGTGCGCAGGTCGAGGTCGAGCTCCTTGACGATCGGATCCTTCTTGAGCCGCAAGCGTTTGGCCGTCGCGGTCAGGTCCGCGGCCAGTGGCGGCTGCGGCACCCGCTCGGGGACTTCGCCGAGCCGTTCGCCGACCACCAGCCGCCGGGTGACCAGCTCGACCTGCACCTCGTCCCCGCCGCACAGCACCGACCGGGTGGCTTCGGTGACCTCGGCGAGCCCGGCCGACGACCGCCCGCGCAGCGCCGCGAGCGCTTCGGCCAGCCGGACGGCTTCGATGACGTGCGCGGTCGAGACCGGCAGGTCCTCTTCGCGCAGCACCCCGGCCACGCCGGTCAGCCAGCGCGTGGTGACGTCCTCGGCCGTGGTGAACAGGTGGTGGTACCAGCCGGGCGACCGCACGCCGGCGCCGTACCCGCTGGCGGTGGCCAGGCGCCCGTGCGTCCACGGCACCCAGGTGCACGCGACCTTGCGCTTCGGCAGTCCTTTGAGGACGGCCTGGTCGTGCGACGCCGGCGGCAGCGGGTCGGCGAGCGCGGGCACGTGCCACGCCCCGCAGACGACGGCGATGTTGTCGTAGCCGTCCTTGCGGGTGCGGCGCAGCACCGAGCGCATGTACGCCTCGCGGCGGGCTTCGTTCCCCTTCGGCGGTTCTTCGCCTTCCCGAACGGCGGTCATCGCGTCGGCGATGACCTCGAACGGGTTTTCGCTGTCCCGGCGGGATTCGACGACGTCGTCCCACCAGCGTTCCGGGTCGTCGTACCCGCCGGCCGAAGCCAGCAGCGCCAGCGGGTCGACCGGTGGACCGGCGTGCTCGTCCGGGCCCGCGGCGAACGTGTTGGCGGCCGGGAGGTCGCAGAACCGCACCGGGATCCCGGCTTCGCGGGCGTAGGCGAGCGCCTGCCATTCCGGGCTGAAGACGGCGAACGGCCAGAAGGCGGCGCGCGAGACGTCGTCGGTCGCGTACGCCAGCAGCGCGACCGGGGGCGCCATCGCCGGGTCTTCGGTCAGCTCGACCAGGACGTCGGCTTCGGGCGGGCCCTCGATCAGCACGATGTCGGGCTCGAGTTCGGCGAGCCGCGCCGCCACGGCCCGGGCGGACCCCGGGCCGTGGTGGCGGATGCCGAGCAGGTGGGTCGCCGTCACGAAATCTCCTGGCCGGCCCGGTAGAAGTCGGCCCAGCCGTCGCGCTCGCGGACCACCGTCTCCAGGTATTCGATCCAGATCGCGCGGTCGGCCACCGGGTCCTTGACCACGGCGCCATGGATGCCGGCCGCGACGTCGTGCGGGCGCAGCACGCCGTCGCCGAAGTGCGCCGCCAGCGCGAGGCCGCCGGTGAGCACGCTGATCGCCTCCGCGGTCGAGAGCGTGCCGGACGGCGACTTCACCGCCGTGCGGCCGTCTTCGGTGCGGCCCGAGCGCAGCTCGCGGAACACCGTGACCACCCGGCGGATCTCGGCGAGCTCGGCGGCCTCGGCGGGCAGCTGCAGCGACTTGCCCAGCTCCGCGACCCGCCTGCTGACGATCTCGACCTCCGCGTCGGCGCTGTCCGGCAGCGGCAGCACGACCGTGTTGAACCGCCGCCGCAGCGCGCTCGACAGCTCGTTGACGCCCTTGTCGCGGTTGTTGGCCGTGGCGATCAGGTTGAAGCCGGGCCGCGCCTGCACCTCGGTGCCCAGCTCCGGGATGGGCAGGGTCTTCTCGGACAGGATGGTGATCAGCGAGTCCTGGACGTCGGCCGGGATGCGCGTCAGCTCCTCGAGCCGGGCGAGCTTCCCGTCCCGCATCGCGTGCAGCAGCGGGCTTTCGACGAGCGCGGCCGGGCTCGGGCCCTCGGCGATCAGCCGGGCGTAGTTCCAGCCGTAGCGGATCGACTCCTCGGACGTGCCCGCCGTGCCCTGCACCAGCAGCGTCGAGTCGCCGCTGATCGCGGCCGACAGGTGTTCGGACACCCACGTCTTCGCCGTGCCCGGCACGCCGAGCAGCAGCAGCGCGCGGTCGGTGGCCAGTGTCGCGACGGCGACCTCGATCAGCCGGCGCGGGCCGACGTACTTCGGCGTGATCACGGTTCCGTCGGGCAGGGTGCCGCCGAGCAGGTACTCGACGACGGCCCAGGGCGACAGGCGCCAGTTCGGCGGCTTCGCCCGGTCGTCGGCGGCGGCCAGCGCGGCCAGCTCGGCGGCGTGGTCCTGTTCGGCGTGCGGCCGGAGGACGGTGGCGGGGGCGGTCATGCGAGCTCCTCGTACATTTCGCGGCGGAAGTTCAGCGTTTCGGTGAGCGCCCGGCGCCACGGCCCGGCGTCCATGGTCAGCCGGGTGGTGGCCAGCGGGTGGCGCAGGCACTGCGCCGGGACCGCGCGGGCGATCACGACGGCGGCGTGCGAGACCAGGCGGTGGTCGTCCTGGCGGGCGATCCAGTCGAGCAGGGCGGTGCCGAGCTCCTTGGTCCACGGCCGGGGCAGCTCGTGCACCAGCCGCGCGAACGACTCGACGGGCAGCCGGCTCACCAGGTGCCCGATGGTGGCGGCCTGGGCGGCCGGGCTGAGGACGTCCAGCAGCGGCGGGGTGGTGCGGCCGCCGGGGTCGGCGCCGATGAGCGCTTTCGCCCAGGTCTCGTCGCCTTGCCGGACGGCCGCGGTGGCCCAGGAGTCGCGCAGCACGGCGGCCGGGCAGCCCTCGACGGTCATCCGCACCACCTCGGCGGGCGGCCCGAACTCGGTCCAGAAGGCCAGGGGAGCGGCCGCGACGAGGGTGCGTAGTCGAACGGTGCCCTCACCGCGTTCGCCTTGCGGCAGCGCGATTTCGAGCACCCGGCCGCGGCGGCGGACCAGCGGGCGCAGCCGTTCGGCCATGCTTTCGCCGTACCGGGTGCCGGGCAGCCGCCCGAGCAGCTCGGCGGCGCGCTCCCGGACGGCGGCCGCCCGGTCGGTCAGCGCGGCTTCGAGGAAGGCTTCGTCCTCGGGCCGTAGGTGCGCGGCGAGCACGCCGAGGAAGTCCGAGCGGACGTCAGCGGGTTCGCTCTTCCACGAACCGGCGAGGGCTTCACGGGCCTCTCCGGGCGCTTCGGCCAGCTTGGCGGCCAGCCAGCGGCGGCGCTGGGCGAGGCTGCCATAGTGCCAGACGTCTTGGGTGCCAGTGGTTTCCGGCGGGGCGGCGAGGAAGGACCAGTCCGGGTTCCGCTGCCCGAGCCAGGCCCCGACGGGCCCGGCGACCGCGGCGAGCGGCCCCCGCAGCGCGGCTTTCGTGCGCGCGGCTTCGGCGAGCAGCGGGAGGGTTTCGGGCGGGACTCGGTAGTTCGTGCCGGCGACGATGCCGAGCCATTCCAGGAGCAGGTCGGGATGACTGGCGGCGAGCAGCCGGGCCAGCCGTTCCCGGGCGAGCGGCGGCACGAACGGCCGTTCGTCCTCGGCGGCGACGGGAAGCGGCCGCACGTCGTGGAGCGGCTGCCGCCCGGCACGCCGGAAGGTGGTGAGCACGGCCGCGGCGGCGAGGAGCTGCTCGGCGGGGTCCTCGCGGTCTTCGGCGAGGGGGCGGACGGCTGGGGGGAGGGTCGAGAGGTCGAGGGTGCGGCGGCGGGTGCCGAGGAGGGCGGTGCCGACGAGGTCTTCCCAGGCTTTCACGGCTTCACCGCCTTTCGGTGCGAGTGGGATCGGATGTGGTCGTGAGGAAGGTTCACAGCCGCACCGCCCGGTTTTCGTGCCAGCACGTCAGTGGGCGCAAGCCCGCCTGGCTCCACTCGCCCGCCACCGTCAAGGGCTGTCCAGCAGACATCGCCAGCAGCGGCCACGGGAACGCGTACGGGACCAGCGGAAGCGCCGTTCCGTCCTTTTCGGACAGGCACCAGCCGCCATCGTGTTCGGCTGGGGTTACCGCTGAGAGCAGGACCGGCCAGCGTTCCAGCCAGGGGTCGGCGGCCATCGCCTCCGCGTACGCCGCCAGTGCGGCCGGGATCGAGCCGCCCTCGGCGGCCGGGGCCGCGAGGGGGATGCCGCGCTCCACCACCATCGCGCGCAGCGGTGCCGCGCCCGGGTAGAACGCCAGCTCCGCCGTCAGAAGGTGGCCTGGCGGCAGGGACGCGTCGAGTGGCCGGCCCGGCGGGGCGAACGACAGCACCAGCGCGTCCCGGCCCGTGCCGCGGCCGCGCAGCCACGTGCGGCGGGTGAGCAGGCGGTCGTTCTCCTCGTCGGCCGCGCCGGTGATCAGCCATTCGTCCGACACGCGCTCGCCGCTCTCCAGGACGCGGGCCGTCTCCACTGAGAAGCCCAGCCGGGTGCGGACCGTCTCCGCCAGCGGTGGTGGCAGCGAATCCAGCCGGCCGGCCGCGTCCGCCAGCAAGTACAGCAGCGACAGCTCGGAAAGCAGGGCCTCCGGCCAGTCGCGCCGACCCACGGTGCCCGCCGCCCGGCGCAGGCCGCCCGCGAGGCCGGACGCCTGCGCGTCGACCATCCGGGCCGCGACCGTGCGCAGCTCTTCGCCGCCGTTGCGGTCGAAGCCCGCGAAACCGGCGCCGATCCGGTCGGTCAGCCAGACTTTCAGTTCGGCGACACCGCCTTCGACGCGCGCGGCACGTTCGCCTGCCCGGCGAGCGGCGGCCTCCTCGTCCTTCGGACCGGCCGCTTCCGCGCGTTTCTCCGCCCGCCGGGCGCGATCGGCGCGTTCGGCCAGCCACGTGTGCACCCACTCCGGCGCGGGTCCCGTGTCGATCTTCCCGGCCGCCCACAGCAGCAGCAGCCCCAGCGCGTGCTTGCACGGGAACTTCCGGCTGGGACAGGAACACCGGAACGCGGGCTCGGCGAGCTCGACGCACGTCTGGTACGGCTTCTTGCCACTGCCCTGGCAGAAGCCCCACACGGCGTCTTCGGACGCACCCGCGCCCGACCACTTCGCCGGCGCCGCGAGCGCCCGGCCCGCTTTCTCCGACGCGGGATCCGGCGCCAGCCCGGCCACGCGCTCCGCGGTCCACGGCACTGCCGTCACCACCTGTCCCCCCACTGTTCTCCCTCGCTTTCCGGTACTCGCTGAAGCATGCCAGCACCCACCGACAATTTCCGGAAGCCGAGTATTCTAGTGCTAGAGTACGAGCGTGCTCACCGACGCGGAACTGACGGTGCTCGGCCTCGTCGTCGAGCGGCCGAGGCACGGCTACGAGCTGGACGAAGTCGTCTCCGAACGCGGCATGCGCGAGTGGACGGCGCTCGGGTTCAGCTCGATCTACTACGTGCTCGGCAAACTCCGCGACCGCGGCCTGGTCGCCGAAGTCGAGCAGGACCGCGCGCACGCCAAGGCGAAGAAGACGTACACGGCGACGGACGCGGGCCGGCAGGCGTGCGCGGCCGCCGCGGAAGCCGCCATCGCCGAACTGCGGCCGGTGCACCCGCCGGTGCTCGTCGGGCTGGCGAACAGCCCGGCCGTGCC
>NZ_JAAGNB010001217.1:0-16089 GCF_010550475.1 Amycolatopsis sp. SID8362 | reverse complement strand
GCGCCGAGCCGGCCGCGCTCCTCCGGGGTCGCGCGCAGGGCCGCATACCGCGCCGCGCAGGGTTCGATCGCCGAGCGGAGCTCGTTCAGGGTCGCGAGGGCCGCCGGGCGGGCCGGGCCGTCGAGCTGCCAGCGGATCAGGCGCGGGTCGTAGTGGTTCCACTCCGCCGCCTCGCGGACGGTCACCCCGACCCGCCGCTTGCTGCTGGTCAGCCGCATCGTCTCCAGCACGCGGACGACTTCGCGCGCCACCGTCCGCGACGCTCCGAAGCGCTCTTGCAGCTCTTCGGACCGCACCACGGTGCCCGGCGGCAGCTCGCCGTTCGCGATCGCCGCACCCAGCGCGTCCAGTACCTGCTCGTGCCTCACCCGGTCCAACCTAGCCGTCTGATTCGATTAAGTAGTACTTCATCTTGAATAAGTAGTACTTTTGAGTTTGACTCACCTGGGCACAACGAAGTGGGAGGTGCGGATGACCGTCATCGTGGTGATGGGCGTGTCTGGCTCCGGGAAGACGACGATCGGGACCGCGCTCGCGCGGGCACTGGACGTCGAGTACGCCGAAGCGGACTCGTTCCACCCGAAAGCCAACATCGACAAGATGACCGCGGGGCACCCGCTGACCGACGAGGACCGCGCCCCCTGGCTCGAGGCCATCGCCGGCTGGATCCGCGAGCACCAGGACGGCGGCGGCGTCGTGACGTCGTCCGCGCTCAAGCGCCGGTACCGCGACGTGCTGCGGACCGGCGGGAACGTCTGGTTCGCGCACCTGCACGGCGACCGCGAGATCCTCGCCGAGCGCATGAAGTCGCGCTCGGGCCACTTCATGCCGGTGTCCCTGCTGGACTCCCAGCTCGCCGACCTCGAACCGCTCGAGCCGGACGAGCCCGGCGCCCGCTTCGACATCCGCGAAACACCCGCGGCGATCACCGACGCCGCCCTGACCGCCTTCCGGGAGCGCTCATGACCACCCTCGCCGCCGCCTGGACCGGCCACGATTCCCGGCTGATCATCGCGACCGTCGTCGCGATCGCCGTCATCGTCGTGCTGATCACCAAGGTGAAGCTGCACCCGTTCCTGTCGCTGGTGCTCGGTTCACTCGCGCTCGGGCTGACCGCCGGGATGCCGGTCGACAAGCTGCTGAAGAGCTTCACGACCGGCGTCGGCAGCACCGTCGCCTCCGTCGGCATCCTGATCGCGCTCGGCGCGATGCTCGGCAAGCTGCTGGCCGACTCCGGCGGCGCCGACCAGATCGTCGACACCGTGCTCGGCCGGGCCCGAGGGGGCGCGCTGCCGTGGGCGATGGCGCTCGTCGCGGCGCTGATCGGGCTGCCGATGTTCTTCGAGATCGGCCTCGTCATGCTGATCCCGGTGGTGCTGCTCGCGGCCAAGCGCACCGGGAAACCGTTGATGCTGCTGGGAATTCCGGCGGTGGCCGGGCTTTCGGTCCTGCACGGCCTGGTCCCGCCGCACCCGGGCCCGCTCGCCGCGGCGGGCGCGTTGAACGCGAACGTCGGCGTCACGCTGGCGTTCGGCCTGCTGGTCGGCATCCCGACGCTCGTCATCGCCGGCCCGCTGTTCGGCAAGGTGGCGGCCCGGCTCGTCCCGGACGCCCAGCCGCCCGAGCGCCTGATCCCGGAGCGCGCCGACACCGACAAGCCGCGCCCGAGCTTCGCCGCGACGCTCACGACGGTGCTGCTGCCGGTCGTGCTCATGCTGGCGAAAGCGCTCTCCGACATCCTGCTGGACAAGGGCAGCGGGGCTCGCAAGATCCTGGACTTCGTCGGTGACCCGCTGATCGCGCTGCTGGCGGCGGTCCTGGTCGGCATGGTGCTGCTGGGCCGCCCGGCCGGACTGGGCCGGGACAAGCTGTCCACTGTGGTCGGTGACTCGCTCGGCCCGATCGCGGGCATCATCCTCATCGTCGGCGCGGGCGGCGGCTTCAAGCAGACCCTGGTCGACGCCGGCGTCGGCGACGTCATCACCGGCCTCGCCAAGGACGCGAACCTCTCCCCGCTCCTGCTCGGCTGGCTGGTCGCGGTGGCGATCCGCCTGGCCACCGGCTCGGCCACGGTCGCGACGGTCTCCGCGGCGGGCATCGTCGCCCCGCTGGCGGCGGGGATGGACCCGTCGCAGAGCGCGCTGCTGGTGCTGGCGATCGGCGCGGGGTCGCTGTTCTTCTCACACGTCAACGACGCCGGGTTCTGGCTGGTCAAGGAGTACTTCGGCCTGTCGGTCGGCCAGACCCTGAAGAGCTGGTCGGTGATGGAGACGCTGATCTCCGTGGTGGCGATCGCCCTGATCCTCCCGCTCTCCCTGGTGGTCTAGAGAAAAAGCCGTGAAGGCCTCCTTACCGGTCATAAAAGCCGGTAAGGAGGCCTTCACGGCTTTGGCGACCGTTGACATGTGACCTTTTGGTCACCTATCTTGAGGACGTGCAAGACGACCTGGTGTTCAAGGCGCTGGCGGATCCGACCCGCCGGTTCCTGCTCGACCTGCTCTTCGAGCGTGACGGCCGCACGCTCACCGAGCTGGAAACCCAGGTCGAGATGACCCGCTTCGGCGTCATGAAGCACCTGAAGCTGCTGGAAGAAGCCGGACTCGTCGTCACGCGCAAGGACGGCCGCGAGAAGCGGCACTTCCTCAACCCCGTGCCGATCCGGCAGATCCACGACCGGTGGATCGACAAGTACACCGAGCGCCAGGTCACGGCGCTGCTCGACCTCAAGAACGAACTGGAAGGCGAAGAACCATGACGAACACCGTGCAGGTCCACCGCGTCTACATCAAGGCCACCCCGGAGCGCATCTGGGAAGCCATCACCAAGCCCGAGTGGACGCAGAAGTACGGCTACACCGGCCTCGTCGACTTCGACCTCAAGGTCGGCGGCAAGCACCGGACCCGCCCGACGCAGGCGTTCATCGACGCCGGCATGACCGGGGACCTCGTCGACGGCGAGGTGCTCGAAGTCGACCCGCCGCGCAAGCTCGTGATCACCTGGAAACTGCTGGTGGGCATCGACGGCATGGAGACCGAGCCGTACACCACGCTCACCTACGACATCGAAGAAACCAAGACCGCCGGCACCAGACTGACCATCACCCACGACCTCACGGGCGCGCCGCTGACCGCCGAGATGGTCGGCGGGGTGCACGAGAACATCAACGCCGGGCCGGGCGAGAACGCCGGTGGCGGCTGGGCCTGGGTGCTCTCCGACCTCAAGTCCCTGCTGGAGACCGGCGAGATCCTGGTGCCGTGACGGGGGTCTGGCGGGACCTGCCTCGCGCCGCTTCGAGGCAGGTCCCGCCAGGGTCTTCAGACGCGCTGGGTCGCCGCCTTCAAGGCCGTCTTCGCGGCCTCCGGCGCACCCAGCGTGTCGAGTCCGAACAGCGCCGCCCCCACCACGGGGTTCACGTCGACGACGCGGACCACCGCGCGCGGCGCCACCTTCAGGCACCGCTTCTCGATCTCCGCGATCACCGGGGCGCCGATCCCGGTCAGCACGCCGCCGCCGAGGACGATCTCCGGCGCTTCCTCGGTCAGGTCCAGTTCGCGCAGGATCACCGCGGCGAACACGCTGACCTCCTCCACGAACCGCGTCACGACGTCCTGTGCGACCTCGTCGCCGTCCGCCGCCACCTCGAACAGCAGCGGGCACAGGCCGTGGATCGACGCCGCGTCGATCTCCTCGAAGTGCAGGCCCTGCACGACGTCCAGCAGCGTCGGCTTCCCGAAGTACGCCGCCACCGCCGGCATCAGCGCCGTGCGCGGGCCGCGGCCGTCCTCGGCGCGGACGGCCCACCACAGCGCCTCTTCGCCGAGCCGGTACCCGCCGCCCCAGTCGCCGGAAATCTTGCCCAGCGCCGGAAAACGGTGGACGCGGCCGTCCGGGCCGACTCCGGCACCGTTGATCCCGGCCCCGCACACCACCGCGACACCCACCCCCGCGCTGCCCGCCCGAAGCAGCGCGAGGGTGTCGTTGCCGACGGTCAGGGTGTCGCTCCAGCCGCGCGCGGACAGTGCCGCGTGCAGTGCCTCTTCCTCACGCGGGAAGTCCAGCCCGGCCAGGTACGCCGAGGTGTGGACCGCGAACGGCCGCTCCCCGAAGTCCGGGAAAGCCTCCAGCACCAGGCCTTCCAGCGCCGTGACGCAGGCCGCGACGCCGATGTTCTGCGGCGACGCGCCGGGACCTCTGGACTTCCCCAGCACCACGCCGTCTTCCGAGATCACCAGGACCTCGGTCTTGCTGTTGCCGCCGTCGATCGCGATGATGGCAGGCTTCATCCGCGCGCCCAGGGCAGGTACTCGCGGTTGATCCGCACCAGCGAATCGGCGAGTGTGTCGGCCTTCGTGTACTGGCCGACCAGCGGGTGTGCCAGCAGCGCGTCGGCCACGCGGTCGCGGCCGCCCTTCACCGCCGCCTCCAGCGCGAGGAACTCGTACGCCGTCGTCGCCGAGATCAGGCCCGAGAACCGGGGTTCCACCGGCGGCTGCGGAATCGGTGTCGCGCCGGACGAGTCCACAGTGGACCGGGACTCGATGACGGCGTCGTCCGGGAGGAACGGGAACGTGCCGTCGTTGCGGACGTTCACCACGTGCTCCTCGGCCGGTCCGCCCGCGGTCAGCGCGTGCACCAGCTGCACGGCGGCTTCCGAGTAGTACGCCCCGCCGCGCTTCTCCAGCGACTCCGGCTTCGTGTCCTGCTCCGGGTCGAGGTAGATCTTCAGCAGCTCTTCCTCGACGTCGGAAACGACCTCCGCGCGCGGCCGCTCGGTGCGCTGCTTGGCGACCTGCTCGTCGTGCGCGTAGAAGTACTTCAGGTAGTACGACGGCACGACGTTCATCCGCCGCAGCCACTCCCGCGGCACACTGACCTCATCGGACAGGTAGTCCAGGTGCCGCTCGAGCAGTTCGGGCAGCCGGTCGACGCCGTCGACGAGCGCGCCGCGCTCCCAGCTCAGGTGGTTGAGTCCGGTGTGGACGAGCTTGACGTCGTCCGCGCCGACGCCGAGCAGCTTGCCGAACTGGCGTTGCAGGTTGATCGCGACGTTGCACAGCCCGACCGCGCGGTGGCCCTCGTTGAGCAGGGCGCGCGTGACGATGCCGACCGGGTTGGTGAAGTTGACGATCCACGTGTCGTCGCCGGCGATCTTGCGCACGCGGTCGGCGATGTCGAGCACCACCGGTACCGTGCGCAACGCCTTCGCGAGGCCGCCCGCGCCGGTCGTCTCCTGCCCGACGCAGCCGCAGGCGTGCGGGAACGTCTCGTCCGAGCGCCGCGCCCGCTGCCCGCCGACCCGCAGCTGGATCAGCACCGCGGACGCGCCGTCCACGCCTTCTTCCAGCGACTGCGTGGTCCGCACCCGCGCCGGGTGCCCGGCGTGGTCGAGGAGGCGCTGGCTGAACCCGCCGACGGCCTCCACGCGGTAGGCGTCCGGGTCGACCAGCACGATCTCGTCGACGTCCAAAGTGGACCGGCGACCGGCGATCCCGTCGATCAGCTCCGGCGTGTAGGTGGACCCGCCACCGACGACTGCCAGCTTCATCCCTTGACTCCCGTGAATGTGATGCCCTTGACGAACGACTTCTGGGCGAAGATGAACAACACGATGACCGGCGCCATGATGAGGGCCGTGGCGGCCATCGTCAGGTTCCACTCGACGTGGTGCATGCCGCGGAAGGACGCGATCGCCAGCGAAAGCGGCCAGTGGTCGCGGTTTTCCCCGGTGTAGAGCAGCGGCCCGAAGTAGTCGTTCCAGGTGAACAGGAAGCAGAACATCGCGGTGGCCGCGATCCCGGGCTTCGCCATCGGGATCAGCACCCGGTACATCGCCTGGAACTCGTTGCAGCCGTCGATCTTCGCCGCCTCGATGTAGTCCTTCGGGATCGTCAGGAAGAACTGCCGGAGCAGGAAGATCGAGAACGCGTCGAAGAAGAAGTACGGCACGATCAGCGGAACCAGCGTGCCGGTGAGCCCCATCCGCACCCACAGGTCGTACAGCGGCACGATGGTGACCTGCGGCGGCAGCAGCATCGCGGCCACGGTCAGCATGAAGAACAGGTTCTGCCCGCGCCACCGCAGCTTGGAAAGCCCGTAGGCGGCCGGGATCGCCGAGAGCAGCGCGCCCGCCGTCGCCACGGCCGAGTACAGCAGGCTGTTGCCGAAGTACGACAGCAGCGGGGCCTTCTGGAACACCTCGACGAAGTTCTCGAAGTGCCATTCGGACGGCCACAGGCTGGCCGTCATCGCCTGGTCGCTCTTCATCACCGAGGTGAGGAAGACGAACAGGATGGGCAGCATGAAGATCACGCCCATGGCGATGCCGACCGAGTGCAGGGCGATGAACGACAGCCGCTTGTCCCACTGCCGCTTGAACTTCACCTTCGGCGGCACGCCCGCTTCGCGCTGCGGCGCTTCGGCCAACGCGGTCATGCGCCCTCCTCCTGGTGCTGGGACTTCCGCAGCTGGCGGACGAGAATCCACGTGAACGCCGCGCTGACGATGAACAGCAGCACGGCCATCGCCGCCGCGTAACCCATGTTGAAGTAGCGGAAACCCTGGACGTACAACCAGATCGGGTACGTCAGCGTCGAGTTCTGCGGTGCCCCGATGAGCTTCGAGTTGCCCGCGACGTCGGCGGTGCCCGCGCTCGCGGAGGCGGCCACGATCGCCTGCGTGAAGAACTGCAGGGCGTAGATGATCGAGTTGACCACGCCGAACAGCAGCACCGGCGAGATCGAGGGCAGCGTGACGTGCCAGAACCGGCGGATCGGGCCGGCGCCGTCGAGTTCCGCCGCTTCGTACTGCTCGGTCGGGACGTCCAGCAGCGCGGCCAGGATGATGATCATCAGCTCGCCGGAACCCCACAGCGCCAGCAGCGTCAGCGCGGGCTTCGACATCGACGGGCTGTTGAACCACAGGCCGCCGTCGATGCCGACGAGCCGCAGGAACCGGTTGACCGGCCCGAATTCCGGGTTGAACACGAAGACGAAGGCCAGCGTCGCCGCCGCGGGCGGGGCGAGCGTCGGCAGGTAGCAGAGCGTCCGGACCAGGCCGACGCCCGACTTGAGCCGCGAGATCACCGACGCGACGCCGAGGGAGAACACCACCCGGCAGACCGTCAGGATGACCACCAGCCACAGCGTGTTGTACGCGGCCGTGCCGACCAGCGGCTCGGTGGTGAACATCCGGACGTAGTTGTCGAAGCCGATGAACTCCGGCGCGTTGATCAGGTCGTACCGGGTGAAGGAGTAGTAGACCGTGGCGATCAGCGGGTAGCCGAAGAAGATCAGGAACCCGAGGAACGCCGGCGCCATGAAGAAGAAGACGGTCCGGCGGCGCTTGGCCCGGCGGGCCCCCGCCCGCGCCGTTGCCGGCGCGGACGGGGAAGCCTTTTCGGCGAGCGTGGACGTCATCCGCCCGCGCCCTTCTGCTTGAGTTCGTCGTTGACCTGCGCGTCGACCGTCTTCAGGCCGGCGATGAGGTCGGGCACCGAACCGGCCTGCCACTTCTCCGCGAAGTCGTTGACGGCCTTGAGGTGCGCGTCGCCGATCGGGGTGGTCTGGTTGGCCACCAGCTTGCCGCTGTCGTAGATGTCGAGGAACGTCTTGAACTGCGGCTGCAGGTCCAGCTTCGGCGAGGTGAGCGAAGCCTTGGTGCTGGGCACGTTCTTCAGGCCGTTGGCCATGTCCACCAGGGTGTCGGTGTCCAGGGTGACCTGCTTGATCAGCTCCCACGCGGCGCCGGGGTTCTTGGCGCCCTTGGGGATCGCGATGATGGTGCCGGTGGTGAAGCCGCCGCCGTAGTGGTCGGCCATCGAGTCGAGGACCGGGAACGGCGCGGTCTGGTACTTGACCTCCGGCGCCTGGTCCTTGAGGAACGCGGTGCGGAACTCGCCGTCCATGATCATGGCGAGCTTGCCCTTGTGGAAGCCGTGGTCGGCGGAGTACTCGTCGCCGAGGCCCGCCTTGAACTTCTCGACCTTGTCGTGGCCGCCGTAGAAGTCGATGAGCTGCTTCTGGAACTCGAACATCGCCTTCCAGCCGGGGTTGGTGGCGAGGTCCGACTTGCCGTCCTGGCCCAGGAAGGTGGCGCCGAAGTACTGCGCCCAGTACTGGGCCTGGTTGGCGTAGAACGGCATCGAGGGCAGGAAGCCGGCGACCTTGATCGAGCCGTCCGGGTTGAACTCGGTGAGCTTCTTGGTGTCCTCGAACAACTCCGACAGCGTCTTCGGCGGCGTGGTGATGCCCTTCGCCGCGAACATGTCGGTGTTGTAGTACATCCCGTAGACGTCGGCGAGCATCGGCATCGCGCACCGCTTGCCCTGGTACTCGGTGTAGTTGCGGACCGCTTCGGGGATTTGGTTCAGGTCGATCTTGTCGCGCTCGATGTAGGGCTTCAGGTCCTGGAAGCTGCCGGTGGAGCACCAGGCGCCGAGGTTGTCGGTGTAGAAGGAGATCGCGACGTCGGGCGGGTTGCCGCCGCGGATCGACTGGGTGAGCTTGTCGTCGTCCTGGTTGCCCTCGTGCTTGATCTCGATGTTCGGGTACTTGGCCTTGAGCTTGTTGAGGCCGGCCGTCACCACGCCGTACTCGCGGTCGGTGAACTTCGAGTACACGGTGATCGTGAGCTTGTCGTCCTTGCCGGGCGCGGCCGCGGCGTCACCCCCGCTCGGCGCGGCGGCGCCGGAGCAGGCGCTGGTCAGCAGGACGGACGCCGCGGCGGCGGCAGCGAGAAGTGCGCCGCGACGGGTCCGGGTGGTAGGGGGCATGGCCCTCCTCCTCATCGGTTGGGGCTACTCGGGTGCTTGTCCTCGGTCCGGCGTGAGCCGAGGAGCGTGGGGGTGACGACGCCGAAGACGTCCTCGCGGGTTTTGGCCAGCGCGGACTGCAGCGCGCCGGCGCGAACGGCGTTGCCCTGCACCGAAGCGCAGCCGACGGGCGTGCGCGGCAGGACGAGTTCGTGCAGCTTTTCTTCGACGAGCGCGGCGAAGTCCTCGCCGCCCGCGCGGCTGGTGTCGCCGCAGAGGAGCACGAGCTGTGGGTCGGCGACGGCGACGAGGTTGGCGACGCCGCCGGCCACCCGCCTCGCCAGGTCGTGCCGGAAGGGGTGGTCCGGCGCGGTTTTCGCGACGGCGTCCCAGGCGGTTTCGGCTTCGACGCCGTGCGCGGCGGCGAGGCGGCAGATGGCGGGCGAGTCGACCAGGTTGCCGAACCGGGCGCCTGCCTCGGGCCAGACGTCCCCGGTGTCCACAGTGGCCGGATCGGGCACGCGCATCCAGTCGATCTCGCCGCCACCGCCGGTCGCGCCGCGCAGCAGCCGCCGTCCGATCACGACGGCGCCGCCGACGCCTTCGGACAGCCACACCATGACGAAGTCGTCGACGTCCTGCGCCATCCCGACGCTCATCTCCTCGACGGCGACGAGGTTGACGTCGTTCTCGATGAGGACGTCGACCCCGAGCTCGTCGGAGAGCTTCTGCGGGACGTCGAAGCCGAGCCAGCCGGGGATGTGCGGCGCGGAGGACAGCAGGCCGGTCCGCGGATCGAACGCCCCCTGCGCGCCGATCACGACGTGGGCCAGGTCTTCCCTTTTGATTCCGGCTTCTTCGGCGACCTTCTGGAGGGCCTCCCCGAAGGTCCCGACGACATCGGCCCCGGCGTGCACGGGCAGCGGCGTCCGGTACTCGGCGAGCACGACCCCGGCGACATCGGCGACGACGAAGTCCGCGAAGTGCGGCGTCAGATCGACGGCGGCGACGAAGGCGAGGCTCCCGTTGGCCGCCCAGAGCTGGGCGCGCGGCCCCCGTCCCCCGCCTCGCACACCCGCCTTGACGACGAGGGCGTCCAGCTCGAGCCGGGTGATGAGCTGCGCGGTGGCCGGCTTCGAGAGCCCGATGGCGAGTTCGAGTTCGGCGCGGGTCAACGGGCCTTCCCGAAGGAGGACCTCGATGGCGGCGCGATCGTTGATCTCGCGCAGCATCCGCGGGCTACCGGCTCGCACTCGTTCGCTCCCGACTTAATTAGGATACTTTACAGACGGTTTCGCAGGACTGTAGTGAGCCGGGGCACAGCCGTCAACGGTCTCCTGAAACGGGCAGGTAACGCTTGGCCCGCGCTGGGCCACTCGGCCGTAACGCGCGCTCCCGGATTTCCGGTTGCCCAGGCGGGGATGCTGGAGGGCATGGACGTCGTGGCGCAGCGGGTGCGGACCACCTGGACCAAGCGGTCCCGGGGTGGCCCGCTCGCCGGCGTGCGCAACGGGGTGCCGGTGGCGTTCCCCGTGCCGGCCGGGGCGGCGCTGCACGAGGTGTCCGTCGACGAGTCGACCGGCTTCGAGCCGCGGTTCGCGCTGCGCTCACTCGGCGAACTCGACGGCGTCACGCTCCGCGAGGTCGACGGCGGGCTGCTGGTGCTGGTGGTGCCGTCGGCGTGGGGCCGGCCGAAGCGGGAGCGGCGGCCCCCGCCGGTTCGCCTGCTGCCGGGTGAGTGGATCCGGTGGCAGGTGAACATGCGGTTCGGCGCGACCTGCCAGTGCGGCAGCGACTGGAGCTACCGGCTGGAGACGCTGAACT
Organism: Amycolatopsis sp. SID8362; assembly: GCF_010550475.1. Taxonomy (NCBI): domain Bacteria; kingdom Bacillati; phylum Actinomycetota; class Actinomycetes; order Pseudonocardiales; family Pseudonocardiaceae; genus Amycolatopsis; species Amycolatopsis sp. SID8362. Next base: position 5,516 of record NZ_JAAGNB010001217.1, on the reverse strand, counting down.
TGGCTTACGGCAGCGTGGCGGACTTCGCGGGCACGCCGACCCGCTCGGTGATCGAACGCGGTGACCTGCGGTGAGCCGCGGGCAAGGTGGGCTGAAGGGGACTTTCCTGCGATGTAATGAGAGGAAGGTCCCCTTCCCGCCCACCTCGACGCCGGTGAAGGGCCCGCGGGTGGTTACTCCTCCGCGTCCGCCCAGGCCTTGAGCATCACGCGGGCGATGGACGAGTTGCCCGGCAGGATGATCTCCGCCGCGCCGTCCGCGATCGGGGTCGGCTTGGCGCCCTCGTTCCGCAGTTGGCTGTTCTCGAACGCCTCACGGACCTCCGCCCGCGACACCCACAGCGCCTCTTCGATCTCGCCGTCCGCCGGGACCAGCGGCAACGACCGGTCCGCCCGGGCCGTGAAGCCCAGCATGATCGAGCGCGGGAACGGCCACGGCTGGCTGCCCAGGTAGCGCACGTCCGAGACCGACGCCCCGACCTCCTCGCGGATCTCCCGCACCACGCAGGCTTCCAGCGACTCCCCCGCCTCGACGAAGCCGGCCAGCACCGAATAGCGGCCGGCCGGCCAGATCGGCTGGCGGGCCAGGAGCACGTGCGAGCCGTTCGTGCCCTCCAGCGAGTGGACCAGGCAGATCACCGCCGGGTCCGTGCGCGGGTACTCCTCGCGGCCGTCGTTGGTGCACTTGCTCGCCCAGCCGAACTGGACCAGCTCGGTCGGGTGGCCGCAGCGCGTGCAGAACTTGGCTTGACGGCGCCAGAAGCGCAATGCCTGCGCCGTCGTGAACAGGCCTGCCGACGTGTCGTCCAGCAGGTCGCCGTAGCCGCGCAGGTCGACCCAGATCTCGCCGGCGGCGCGCGGGACCTCCTCGACGAAGCCCCAGCTGCCCGCCATCTTCACCGTGTCGGCTTCGCCCGACGGGCCGCCCGGGAGCGACCAGTAGTCGACGTCGTGCCACTCGCCCAGGAACACCGCGTCAGCCGGGGGTTCCGAGCCGAAGTCGATCGCCTTGCGGAACGCCAGTACCGACGAGCCTTCGACGACCGGGGTGCGCCCGGTGTCGTCCAGCAGGACGACCCGGGCGTCGGGCCACTTCGACACCAGTCGCGAAGGGTTGGTGCGCAAGCCTTCCTGGCGGTCCACAGTGGACCGGGACAGCGTGGACAGATCGGCGAGCGTGAACGGAGCGGACATCAGGCGGGCTCGCCCACCACGACGTCGCCGAGCGCGAGGAGCTTCTGTTCCAGCACCGCCGCGTCGCCGACGACCACGCCGGTGAACCGCTTGGGGGCGAAGAACTTCAGCGCCGCTTCGGCCACCTCGTCGGCGGTCACCGCGGCCACCCGCGCCGGGTGCTCGTTCAACCACTCCAGGCCCAGCCCGGTCGAGGCCAGCGCGAGCACCTGCCCGGCCAGCCCGGCCTGCGACGACGTCGAGGTCAGCAGCGAGCCGATCGCGTACTGCCGCACCGATTCCAGCTCGTCGCCGGACGGCGGGACCTGGCCGAGGCGGCCGAGTTCGTAGCGGGTCTCCAGCAGCGCCGGGGCGGTCGCGTCGGTCGCGGTGTCCGCGTCGACGTTCACCACCGCGGTGCCGTCGGTGAACTCGAAGCCGGAGTGCGCGGAGTACGTGTACCCCTTGTTCTCGCGGATGTTCTCCACCAGCCGCGACGAGAAATACCCGCCGTACGCCAGGTTCGCCAGCTGCAGCGCCGCGTAGCCCGGGTCGGTGCGCGGGACGGTCTGCGCGGAGAGCCGGATCTGCGACTGGACGGCGCCGGCGCGCGGCACCAGGAGCACGTCCGGCCCGGTCAGGTCCGGCAGCGCCGGGAGCCGGACGGCGGAGCGGTCGGACGCCCAGGCGCCGAGCACCTTTTCGAGGTCACCGACCACCGCGGCCGGGTCGAGGTCGCCGACCAGCACCAGCACCGCGCCGCGCGGCAGCACGGACGCCTGGTGCAGCGCCCGCACCTGCTCGGGCGTCACGACCGCGACGTCTTCGGCGCGCGGTACCTCGCGGGTGGCCGGGTGGTCGCCGTAGCGGTGCTTCTGCAGCGCTTCCCGCGCGATCGTGCGCGGCTGCGTGCGCGAGACGGCGATCCGCTCGACGAGCCGCTCCTTCTCGCGCGCGATCTCCTCGTCGGCGTACGTCGCTCCGGTGAGGACGTCACCGAGCACGTCGAGGAACGTCGGGAGCTTGTCGGCGAGCGCGGATCCGGTCAGCACCAGGCGTTCCGGGTCGACGCCGGCGCCGATGTCGCCGCCGATCAGCGCCAGCTCGGCGTCGATCTCGATGCGGTTGCGCCGCGCGGTGCCGGTGAGGATCGTCTCCGCGAGCACCTCGGCGGTCGCCGGGTGCAGCGCGTCGTCGCCCGCGAACGGGATCCACAGCCGCGCCTCGACCAGCGGCACGGTCGCCTTGCGCACGGCCAGCACGCGCAGGCCGTTGGACAGTTCGGTGTCCACGTGGGACAGGTCCGCGGCCGCGCGCTGCGCGCCGAGCGGGGGCAGCGGGCGGGGACCCTGCGCGGTGCGGCCGATCTCCTCCGCACTGCGGTGCGTTGCCGAAGTCACTGCTCGTTGTTCCCTTCCGAAGCGGGCTTGACCACCAGCACGGCGCGCGCGTCCGGGCGCAGCGCCTTCGCCGCCGCCGAGACGGCCTCCGCGGTGACGGCCGACATCCGGTCCGCCAGCTTGTACACCAGCGACGCGTCGCCGTAGAGCAGCTCGAACGAGCCGAGCGCCAGGGTCCGGGACACCAGGCGGTCGTGCTCCGAGTGCAGGCTCGCCGTCCAGCGGGCCGTCACCTTGCGCAGTTCCTCGTCGCTCGGCGGGGTCTCGGCGAGCTTCTCGAGCTCGTCGTCCAGCGCGGCGAGCACGCGCTCGCGGGGCACCTCGTGCGGGTGGATGAGGGTGATGGTGAACGTGTCGGGGTCGCGGGCCTCGAACGGGCCGAACAGCCCGGCGCCGGCCCCGATGTCGACGACGAGGGGCTCGCGGTGCACCAGCCGCTGCTGGAGGCGGGAGCCGTCGCCGTCGGTGAGCACGCCGGCCAGCACGAGGTAGGCCAGGTAGCCGTCGACGTCGTTGATCGGGTCCGGCATCCGGTAGCCGATGCCGAGCGCGGGCAGCGGGGCGTGCGGGTCGATCGTCTCGCCCAGCAGTTCGGTGGTCGGCAGCGGCTCGGCGAACGACGGGCGCTGCGGCGCGGGCCGGTGCGGGACGTCGCCGAAGTGCTTCTCGATCAGTTCCTTCGCGGTGCCGGCCTCGAAGTCACCGGCCACCGTGAGCACGGCGTTCGCCGGCGAGTAGTAGGTGTCGAAGAACGCGGCGCAGTCCTCGACCGTGGCGCTTTCGAGGTCTTCGAAGCCGCCGTAACCGTTGTGCGCGTTGGGGAACGTCGAGTACAGCACCGGCGGCAGGGTGATCCACGGGAACCCGCCGTACGGCCGGTTCAGCACGTTCAGCCGGATCTCTTCCTTGACGACGTCGATCTGGTTCGCCAGGTTCTCCGCCGTCAGCTTCGGCGCGCGCATCCGGTCGGCTTCGAGGAACAGCGCGCGCTCGAGCGCGGCGCTGGGCAGGACCTCGAAGTAGTCGGTGTAGTCCGGGTGGGTCGACCCGTTGAAGGTGCCGCCGCTGGACTGGACGTGCCGGAAGTGCGCGAGCTTCTCGAGGCTCTCGGAGCCCTGGAACATCAGGTGCTCGAAGAGGTGCGCGAAACCGGTGCGCCCCTCCGGCTCGGAACGGAAACCCACGTCGTAGTGCACGCTGACGCCGACCACCGGCGCGGTCGCGTCGGGTGCGAGGACCACGCGCAGACCGTTGTCGAGGGTGTATCGGACGAGCTCGGGATCGGCCATGGCCCCACCCTACGACGGCGGAGCGGGTTCCGGTGTCCCGGCTGGCGGGTCGGAACCGGGGCGCGGCCGCGCGGTGTCGAGCAGGTGGGCGCGGCGGGCACCGGCGAACGCGCCCGCGAGCGCCGTGGCGAAGGATCCGGCCTGGTCAGGGGTGACGTCGCCGGCGTGCCAGTACACCCGCGGCGGGTGCGGGAGCGCCGCGAAGGCGGCGACCCACGGCGCCAGTTCGCCCAGAGCTGACGCGTAAGGGAGGCCACGGGAGAAGACGAGTTCGCGCTGGGGCTTGGTGAGGTCCTTGGGCTTGGCCGACGCCAGCGCTTCGGCGACGCCGAGCAGGCGCCCGGTGAGGTCGGTCCCCGCTCGCCGCCGCGCCGGCAACGCGGCCGACGTCGCGACGGCGGCGACCCCGGCCAGGACGAGGATGACGCCGAGCTGGGCGTAGCCGACGGTCAGCGCGAGCAGCACGGTGAGGAACAGGCCGTAGAAGACGACGCGGATCCCGGCGCGGCTGAGGCGCCGGGGTTTCCGCGCGACCCAGCCGCGGCGGACGGCGTCGGCGTACAGGGCGTCGTCGATGTCGACGACGCTCCGCCGCAGTCCGGCGACGGTCCCCGCGTCCTCGGCGGCCTCGAAGACGGCACGTTCGAAGGCGGTCAGGTGCTCGTCGGGCGGGTTGCGGCGGGTCAGCCGCCAGTCCCCGTCCTCGGCGCTCACCCACAGGTAGTTGCGGACGGCGAGGTCGAGCACGGTCGCGGCCAGGTCGGCGGGCCCGGCCCGGCCGTGCAGCAGGACGCCGGCGTGCCCCGGCAGCACGCCCTCCGGCGACTCGAACTCGCCCCCCTCCGTCACTTTCACGTGAAAGCGACCACCTGGGGGCGGCACTTTCACGTGAAAGCGGCGCCGGGCGCGCCAGACCAGCGCGGCCGTCAGCAGCAGGAGCGCGCCGAAGCCGGCCCACGCCCAGCCGACCGGGGCGGTGAGGACGAAGGCACCCGCGATGGTCGCGGCCGGGACCACGACGGCGTTGGCGGGCACGGTGCCCGCGGGCAGCTCGACGGTCGCCGTCATCCGCTGGCCCGCGGCGAGGTTCTGCTGGCTGAACCGGGTCAGCCCGGCGTGGTCGATCTGCGCGGCGCCGCAGGGGAAGTCGGAGTCCGGCGGCCCGGCGAGGCAGTCGACGGCCGTCGGGATCTTCGGCGCGGCGAAGGAGGCGCGGAGGAACTTCAGCTCGGCGCTCCAGCCGCCGGCCAGCTCCCAGGTGACGCGGTCGCCGTCGACCGCACCGTCCACTGTGTACCGCAGGATCGAGGTTCCGGAGGTGAGGTGGACGGTGAAGGCGTCCTTGTCCACGCTCGCCGTCCCGCTGCCTTCGAGGACGACGTCGCGGACCTGGTAGAGCCGGTCGCGGTGGTGCGGCGCGGCGACGCGCAGCGCGACCCGGCGGTCCATCGTGACGCCGTTGGGCACGGAGATCGCTTCGGCGACCGAAAGCGAGCCGTCGCGCTCGAGCTTGAGCTGGATCTCGGCGCTCTGCGGCAGCGTGGGCAGCGGGGGCTGGTCGACCGGTGCCGCGGCCAGGAAGAGCGCCAGCGCGGCCGCGGCGAGCACGGTCAGCGGGCGGCGCGGCCGGACGCGGTGAGCAGCCCGTCGAGCGC
>NZ_JAAGNB010001162.1:0-18541 GCF_010550475.1 Amycolatopsis sp. SID8362 | reverse complement strand
GCTTCCGCCCGGCGTCGATCCGCCACGCGCGCAACCCGGAGTTCGCGCTGGGCCTGGTGCTGGCCGGGCACGGCGTGGCGTTCGAGCCGGGCCCGCGCAAGGAACCCCGCGTGGTGTGGCGCCCCCTGGACGGCGAGGTGCTGCGGTCCCGGATGGCGTTCGCGTGGCCTTCGCCGAGCCCGCACCCGCAGGCGGCGAAGCTGGCCGAGCTGGCGGCGACGGTCCTCGAGGGCGACGGGGTGTCGCGGATCGTGCCGCCCGCGCAGGGCCCGCGCCCCTGGGATGTCTTCTACGACCGGACCTGATCGACTGCGATACGACGCATAATAATTGACGACCGCCGACAAGGTGCAGCCAAGCCACGGAGCCAGTCGCCAAGTCGAGCGCCTTCCAATTCGAACATGCCACGCATTCTTGCGGCGCGTCGTATTGCCAAGAAGCGGCAGCCACGAAAGTATGCGCTCATGGTGAGCTCTTTCTCGCGACAACGACGAGTCCTCACGTCGAGACCCATCAATGTCCCCAGAACCGGTCTTCGACACTTGAAGACCACAGTAGAGGCCAGACGACGATCAGTGCGCCGCAACAATGGAGTCATTGCCTCCTTGAACAAGTTCGCCACCTGGGAAGGATGGATGCGACTTGCGCCACTCGCCGCCGTCGTGGCATTGTGGTTCACCGCCGATAATTCCATAACAAATCAGCAGCAGGTTCAGATAAGCCAATTTCAAGCTCGACTTGCGGCTCAGAGCCAGCAGAACTCAGCCCTCGCGAGCACTTATGGCCAATTGTCATCTGAAAGCGCCGCCACACGTGCCGCTGCGATCCAGAAATTTCCTCAACTCGAATCTGAGAACCCAAAGGATCAGCAACATATCAACACTTTTGTTCGCAATTACCTCTGGGACGGTCTACAACAGGGCCAGTGCACACCGAGCGAGAATATTCCCGTCGACATCAAAGCAGCATTCGAAAGCACTTACGACGAATTTAGGGTTACAAATTTCAACGATGGCGCCGATTGGGCGATCCCGGACTGCATGGAAAGGCTCTCCGCCGACACAATCGAAGTAAAGTGGCGGCACATGACCTTCATTGGCCAACCTGGCTACGCTGACGATTATTCGGCCACTCTGCATATCAACAAGAATCTTTTCGGACTTGGCGTAACGAGGTCATACCTGTCATGCAACTGCTACGAGGTGGGTATCTTCACAGCGCGAGGAAGAATTTCCAGCTTGAACCTAACAAAGAGTGGGCCAGACGCAAAAGAACCATATCAGGCGGACCTCGATTTCTGACGGCGATCTCCGAATTTCCGGGTTGACCAGAACTAACTGAACACTCACGACCGGCGCAGCTGCTCCACCGCCGCGTGGGCCGCGTCCCCGATCGCGCGGTCGATGTCCGGGCGGCGCAACGTCTCCGCGCCGCCCACCGTGAACACCGCGATCGCGTACGAAACCCCGTCCGGGTACGTTGCCACCCCGATCTCGTTGCGGATCCCCGGCATCGTGCCCGTCTTCCCCGCCACCGCGACCTCCGGCGGGAAGCCCGCCGTCAGCCGGTGCCAGCTGACCTGCGCCGACATCCACTCGCGCACCGGCTCCGCCACCGGGTCGGCCCAGATCGCCGCCAGCAACGCCGTCATCTCCCGCGGCGTGGTCGCCGAAGTCCGCGAGGGATCCAGCGCCCGCAACGGCCGCCCCGCCTCGGTGTCCTCGATGATCGTGGCCAGCAGGTCACGCGGCGCACCGATGACCGACGTCCGCGTCAACCCCAGCTCGGCCAGCAATGAGCGCACGTTCGCCACGCCCACCCGGTCGAAGAGCAGGTCCGCCGCCGTGTTGTCGGACACCGAAAGAGCCAGCCGGGCCGCGTCGCGGAGGCTGTACGAGACGTCGTCCGCGAAGCCCGCCGAGCCGGTGCCGCCCAGGCGGTCCGCGGCTGTCGCACGCACCCGGTCCGCCGGGTCGAGCAGTCCCGCCGCGACCTGGCGGGCGAACTCGTACGCCAGCGGCACCTTCACCACCGACGCCAGCACGACCGGCGAATCGGCGCCGATGCCGGTGGCAGCGGGCGAACCGAGACGGCGGACGTGCAGGAAGCCCTGCACGCCCGCCGTCGCGAAGATCTGTTCTGGGGTGGAACTCACCCGGCCATGATGGACCGCAGCCTGCCGATCTCCGTCATGCGCCGCTCCGCGAGCCGGTCGGCCGCCGTCGCCGGGGGCACGCCTTCGGTCTCGGCCAGCTTGAACACGGCCTTCGTCGTGTCGAAGATGGCGGTCGTCTTGCGCTTGGCGCGGTCGAAGTCGAAGCCGTGGCGCTCGTCGTCGACCTGGATCACGCCGCCCGCGTTGACCAGGTAGTCCGGCGCGTACAGGATGCCGCGGTCGGCCAGCTGCTTGTCGATGCCCGGGTGCGCGAGCTGGTTGTTCGCCGCGCCGCAGACGACCTGGGCGGACAGCAGCGCCACCGTCTCGTCGTTGAGCGCGCCGCCGAGGGCGCACGGGGCGAAGACGTCCAGCTCGGTGCGCAGCAGCGCGTCCACATCGGACACGACCCGGACGTCGGGGTAGATCGACCGGGTGCGCTCGATCGCCGGCTCCCACACGTCGGTGATCGTCACCTGCGCGCCGGCCGCGATGAGGTGCCCGACCAGGATGTGGCCGACCTTGCCGACGCCGGCCACGCCGACGCGCTTGCCGGCCAGCTCCGGGCTGCCCCAGAGGTGCTCGGCCGAGGCCCGCATGCCCTGGTAGACGCCGAACGCGGTGAGCACCGACGAGTCGCCCGCGCCGCCGTCCTCCGGCGAGCGGCCGGTGACGAAGCGGGACTCGCGGGCCACGATGTCCATGTCCTGCACGTACGTGCCGACGTCGCACGCCGTGATGTAGCGGCCGCCCAGCGACTGCAAGAACCGCCCGAACGCGCGCAGCAGCGCTTCGGACTTCAGCGTCTTCGGGTCGCCGATGATGACGGCCTTGCCGCCGCCGAGGTCGAGGCCGGCCAGCGCGTTCTTGTAGGCCATGCCCTTGGACAGCGCGAGCACGTCGTCGAGCGCGTCCGCTTCGGTGGCGTAGGGGTGGAAGCGCGTCCCGCCCAATGCGGGGCCGAGCGCCGTGGAGTAGATGCCGATGATGGCCTTGAGGCCACTGGCTTCGTCGTGGCAGTACACGACCTGTTCGTGCCCGGTGCCCCGGGCGAACACTCCTTCGGTCACGGTGGTGACTCCTTTGTCTCCCGCGCCTGGTTCGTGGCCAGGACGCGCTCCAAGGTTTCCAGGGGCGCGGGGCGGAGGTCGTCCGCCCGAGTGCGATTTCCCCGGGATCAACCTAGATCCCCGCCGTCCGCCGGACCAGGGCAGGTCCCGCGATACGGACCGGTAACCCCCGGGTTAGGGGGTAGGTGAGGGGTCAGCCGCGGACCACCGATCCAAGGGTGGCCATCGCCGTCTCGAGCTGGGTGTCCGAAAGGTACGGTGCCGGGCCGAAGCGCAGGTACTGCCCGCGGCTGTCGGTGCGGACGCCCTGTGCGGCCAGCGCGGCCTGCAGCCCGGCCGCGTCGGCGCAGCGCAGCGACAGGAAGCCGCCAAGCCGCTCCAGCGGCGTCTCGTGGTCCCGCGTGACGACGTCGGCGGGCAGCGCCAGCTTGTCGAACACCGACGCGAGCAGGCCCACCTGGTGCTGCGAGACCTCGCGCAGGAACTCGGGCGTGAGGCCCTGCTCGGCGAAGAACCGCTGGACCCGGGCGCCGCGGTAGTGGCTGGCCGGGTCGTAGGTGGCACCGGCGAAGCGGTCGCCGCCGGTGGCGTACGGGACCGCGCCCGGGTGGCGTTCGTCGGCCAGCGCGCCGAACTCGGCGTACCAGCCGGTGATCACCGGCCGCAGCTCCTGGGCGTGCGCGGGCAGCCGCAGGAAGCAGTTGCCCTCGCCGAGCTGCAGGTACTTGTAGCCGCCGCCGAGCACCCAGGCGTTGGTGAGCCCGAGGTCGTGCAGCGCGAACGGCACGACGCCGAGCGCGTGGTAGGCGTCGACGACGAGCTCGATCGAGCGCCCGCGGCAGGCGTCGGCGAGGTGCGCGAGCCCGGGCACGAGCCGCGACGTCTCGAACAGCACGGCCGAGACGAGCACCGCGGCGGTGTCGTCGGTGACCTCCGCGGCGACGCGTTCGGCCAGCGTGGGCACCGGGTCGAGCGGCACCCGGACGATCTCGACGCCCTCCTCCTCGAGCCGGGCGAACTGGCGGCGCAGGGTGTGGAACTCGCCATCGGTGGTGACCAGCCGCGGTCTTCGCGGCAGCTCCATCGCGGACAGGAACCGCAGCACCAGGTCGTGCGTGCTGGCGCCGAGCGCGTATTCGCCGTGCGGGTCGCCGAGCAGCTGCCGGAAGCCGGCGCGCAGCTCGTCCGCCTTCGCGAAGGCGCGCTCCCACTTCGCGTCGACGTCGCGGGCGGCGTCCGCGAAGGACTCCAGCAGGCCCTCCTCCGCGACGTCCGGCCAGGCCTGGTGCGAATGCCCGGACAGCAGCAGGCGATCGGCCACCGCGAACCGGGAGTAGTGCGCGGCCAGTGCGTTGTGGTCCGCGCGGACGTCGTCGAGGGTGGTCACAGTCGGCTCCGTACTGCCCAGAGATCGGGGAACATCGGCTGGAAAAGCGTGGTGCGCAGGTAGGTCGCGCCGGATGATCCCCCCGTCCCGGTCTTGTCGCCGATGGTGCGTTCGACCATCTTCACGTGCCGGTAGCGCCACTCCTGCATCCCTTCGTCGAGATCCACCAGACATTCCGCGACGACCGACGGTCCGCCGTCGTCGCTGTACACGTCCAGCAATATCGCCTGCAGGGCCGGCGACGGCTCCACCGGTCGAGTGACGTCTCGATCACACTCGACGGAATAGCCAGAAGCCTTGAGGTACGCCAAAAAAGAGTCGAACAACGACGGCCGCGCCATCGCTTCGGCAATGCGTTTCCGCTGCTCGCCGCCTTCGGGGTAGTGCGCGAAGACGCGCTCGTCGCGCCGCCCGAGCACGGCTTCCAGCTCGCGGAACTGGGCCGACTGGAAGCCGCTGGAGGCGTCCAACCGGGCGCGGAAGCTGGTGAACTGGCTGGGGGTCATGGTTTCCAGCACGTCGATCTGCGCGACCGCGACCTTGAGGATCGTGAGGATCCGGCGCAGCGTGCGGATCGAGTGCGCGGTGTTGCCCGCTTCGAGGTTCTGCTGCAGGAACTCCGCTTCGTGCAGGATCTGCTTGAACCACAGCTCGTACACCTGGTGGATCACGATGAACAGCAGTTCGTCGTGCTCGTCCGACCGCAGGCGCTGGGCGCCCAGCACCTCGTCCAGCGCGAGGTACGAGGTGTAGCTCAGGGCTTCCTGGGTCGCGGAGCTGGTTTCGGTCATCCCTTGGTCACCTCGTCGAAGTGGCGCTGCGCGGGTTTCGCGAGCGCGGTGTACAGATCGTGGAACAACTCGACCGCGGCCGCCCGGCGATCCGGTGCGGGCACCAGGTCGGCGGACAGTTCCGGGTCGAGGGACGGGAACGCGCGGAAGGTGTGCACCAGGCGGGTGCGGACTTCGAACGCTTCGGCGTCCGGCGGCTCGCTCCCCGCGTACCCGCCGAACTGCTCGACGAACCCGGTGTAGCGCGCGGCCAGGTCGTCGAGGTTCCAGGCCCGGCCGGCGAACCGGCGGACGTCCAGCGCCGCCGACGGCCGGCCGAGCAGCAGGCCGGCGTGCTCGGTGACGTCGAGCTCACCGAGCAGCGCGAGCACCTCGGCCTCGCGGTCGTGCGGGGCGATCCAGGTGCCGTCCTGGTAGGGCCCGAAGCCGAGGAACCGGAGCCGCCGGACCAGCCGCTCCCGGGCTTGGCGGCGGCTTTCGGGGATGCTCTGCCACAGCACCGTCCACTCGCCCGCGGCGCGCTCGCGGCGGCCGAGGGAGAAGATCCGGTGGTCACCGTCGGCGAGCAGGGCGATGGTGCGGCGGGTCAGCGAGTAGTGCACGGTGCGGCCTTCGCGGTGGCGCTGGAGCAGGCCGCGGCGCACCAGCCGGGTCAGCGCGATGCGGGCCGCGCCGTCGGAAAAGCCCAGCTCGGCGAGCACCGCGACCAGGCCGCCCGACCACACCCGGCGGCTCTCGCGCGGGTGCACGTAGCTGCCCAGCAACGTCACGACCAGGTCCTGGGGACCGGTTTCGAAGGCGTCGACGGGCATGGGCGCAACTCTATACACCTCAGGCCGCTGCGGTGTAGCTTGATTTGCGTGACGTACTTCGCGGACCTCACCTCGCGGCAGGTCGCGGCCCTGCCGGACGGCGACCGCGTCCCGGTGCTGCTGCTCCCGGTCGGCGCGGTCGAGCCGCACGGCCCGCACGCGCCGCTGGGCACGGATCCGCTGATCTCGCGCGGCATGTGCGAGCGCGCGGCCGAGCGGCTGGCGGCCGACGAGGACGTCCACGTGCTGGTGCTGCCCGAGATCCCGTACGGCGTGACACGGTTCGCGACCGGGTTCGCCGGCGGCGTCCACATCGGCGAGGAGACGCTGCACTCGCTGCTGGTGGACATCGGCGCCGCGCTGATCGGCCAGCGGTTCCGCCGGATCCTGCTGGTCAACAACCACTTCGAGCCCGCGCACCTGGTCACGCTGCGGCGGGCGGTGGAGACCCTCAACTTCGCCTACGACGGCCGCGCCGCCCTGCTCGACCTGGTCCGGCGGCGGCACGCGCAGCGGCTGACCGAGGAGTTCCGGTCGGGCGAGTGCCACGCGGGGCGGTACGAGACGTCGCTGGTGCTGGCCGACCGGCCGGAACTGGTGGACCAGGCCGTCATGCGGACGCTGCCGCACGTGCCGATCAGTTTGACAGCGGCGCGCAGCGCCTCCGTTGAGGGTGGTGGCGGGGGCATGGATGGACTCGCTTCGGCTCCTTCCGACGGTGGTTTTCTCGCCATGGGGATGTCCGAGGCATACTGCGGCAAGCCCGCCGAAGCCACGGCGGAAGAAGGCGCGGAGACTTTCTCGACGTTGACCGACCTGCTGGTGGAAGCGATCCGGGAGCTGGCCCGTGAGTGAGCCGTTCAACCTCGCCACGCACTTCCTCGACCGGCACGTGGCTTCGGGCCGCGTCGCCCTGCTCGCCGGGGATCGCTCGATCTCGTACGGCGAACTCGCCGAGCTGGCCAACCGCGCCGGGAACGTGCTGCGCGACGCCGGTGTCCGAAAAGGACAGCGAGTGCTGCTGGCGTTGAGCGACGGCCCGGAGTTCGTCGCGACCTGGTACGGCGCGCAGAAGATCGGCGCGGTCACCGCCGAGGTCTACCCCTTCCTGCAGCCCAAGGACTACGCCTACTACCTCGGGTACACCGAGGCGGTCGCCGTGGTCGCGGACGCCGTCACGCTGCCCGCGTTGCGCTCCGCCGGCGCCCGGAACCTGCTGGTGCTCGGCGTGCCCGCGGCGGAACTGCGCCCGGACGAGCGGCCGTTTCGCGCGCTGCTCGACGCCGCGTCCCCTGCCTTGGCCGCGGCTCCGACCACTTTGGACGACGTCGGGATCTGGAAGTTCACCACGGGCAGCACCGGCGCGCCCAAGGCGTGCGTCCACACCTTGCGCAGCCCCCTGGAGAGCTTCGAACGGTACGCCGTGCAGGTGCTCGGCCTGCGCGAGGACGACCGGATTCTCGCTGTGCCCAAGCTCTTCTTCGGCTACGCGCGCGATCTGGTGGCGCTGTTCCCGTTCGGCGTCGGCGCCGCCGGGATCGTGTTCCCCGAACGCAGCACCGCCGACCTGATCTTCGAGCTGATCGCCCGGCACCGGCCGACGGTGCTGGTCAACGTGCCGACCATGATGAGCGCGATGGTCGCCCACCCGGCCGCGGCGGAGCAGGACCTGAGCTGCCTGCGGATGACGACGTCGGCGGGCGAGGCACTGCCCTCGGAACTGCACCGCAAGTGGGACGCGACCTTCGGGGTGCCGGTCGTGGACGGGATCGGGTCGTCCGAGGCGTACCACATCTACCTGTCGAACCGGCCGGGTCAGGCCCGCACCGGCACGCTCGGCACGGCCGTCCCCGGCTACACCGCCGAGGTCGTCGACGAGCTGGGGAACCCGTTGCCCGACGGGGAAATCGGGCCGCTGCGGGTGACCGGGCCGACGATCGCGCTGGAGTACTTCGGCGATCCGGAGAAGTCCGCGCGCACGTTCGACGGCGACACGCTGACCACCGGCGACCTCTTCAGCCGGTCCGACGGCTACTTCCGCCACCACGGCCGCGCCGACGCGCTGCTCAAGGTCGGCGGGGTGTTCGTCGCGCCGGGCGAGATCGAGGACTGCCTGCTCGGCCACCCGTCCGTGGTGGACTGCGCGGTGGTCGGCCACGAGGTCGACGGCCTGGTCGTGCCCCGCGCGTACGTCGTGGTCCGCACCCCGGTGCCCGCCGAGGAGCTGAAGGACCACGCGAAAGCCCACCTGGCCAAGCACAAGTACCCTCGCGAGGTGGTGTTCGTGACCGAACTTCCCCGTACCGCCAACGGAAAGCTCGACCGGCGCGCGCTGGCGGCCCGCCCGTGAGCCGCCTGGTCGTGGTCACCGGCGGCACCCGCGGCATCGGCGCGGCGATCGCCGCGCGGTTCCGTTCCCTCGGCGACACCGTGCTGGCGCCCGGCCGCGCCGAATGCGACGTGACCGATGAAGAAGCCGTTGCCGCGTACTTCGCCTCGGCAGGCCCGGTCGACGTCCTGGTCAACAACGCCGGGATCTCTTCCAGCGCCCCGGTTTCAAAGACCACTGTGGACGATTGGCGCGGCCAGTTCGAAGTCAACGCCACCGGCGCCTTCCTGTGCACCCGCGCGGCGCTGCCGGGGATGCGCGAGCGCGACCGCGGCCGCGTCGTCACGGTGGCGTCGACGGCGTCGCACGTCGGCTACCGCTACACCGCCGGGTACACGGCGTCGAAGCACGCGGCGGTCGGCTTCATGCGCGCGGTGGCGGCGGAGCTGGCCGGCACCGGCGTCACGGCGAACGCGGTCTGCCCGGCGTTCGTCCGCACCGACATGACGGCGACGTCGGTGGCGCGGATCCAGGAGCGCACCGGCCGCTCGACCGGCGACGCCGAAGCGGCGCTGGCGGCGGCGTCCCCGCTCGGCCGGCTGCTCGAACCCGCGGAGGTGGCGTTCGCCGTCTCCTTCTTCGCGGCGCCCGAAGCCGCCGCGATCAACGGCCAGACCCTCGTACTCGACGGCGGAGGAATCCAGTCATGAGCCCGTTCCGCGCGACCGCACCGCTGACGAAGGAGTGGGAGCACTTCGAGTTCACCGTGGACGACGGCGTCGCCACGGTGACCTTCACCCGGCCGGACAAGCTGAACGCGCTGACCTTCGACGTCTACGCCGACCTGCGCGACCTGGTGCTGGAGCTGCCCCACCACGAAGACGTCCGGGTGCTGGTGCTCACCGGCCAGGGCCGCGGCTTCTGCTCCGGCGGCGACGTCGAGGAGATCATCGGCGAGCTGCAGAAGTTCGACACGGCCCAGCTGCTCGAGTTCACGCGCATGACGGGCGCGGTGGTGAAGGCCCTGCGCGAGTGCCCGATCCCGGTGATCGCGGCGGTCAACGGCGTCGCGGCCGGCGCGGGTTCGGTGCTCGCGCTGGCCAGCGACTTCCGGCTGCTGGCCGAGTCGGCGAAGTTCGCGTTCCTGTTCACGAAGGTCGGCCTGGCCGGCGCGGACATGGGTTCGGCGTACCTGCTCCCCCGCCTGGTCGGCCTCGGCCGCGCGACCGAACTGCTGATGCTGGGCGACAAGCTCCCGGCGGCTCGCGCGCTGGAGATCGGCCTGGCTTCGCAGGTGGTCCCGGACGCCGACCTGGCTTCGACGGCCTCGGCACTGGCCCGGCGTCTGGCGGACGGCCCGGCGCTGGCGTACGCGACGACGAAGGTGCTGCTGACCCGCGAGCTGGACATGGACCTGGGCAGCGCGATCGAGCTGGAAGCGATCACCCAGGCGTTGCTGATGACGGCGAAGGACCACAAGGAGTTCTACGCGGCCTGGTCGGCGGGTCGAGAGCCGCGCTGGACGGGCCGCTAGTCACCCGGCCGCGGTCAGCGCGATCGCGTTCTCCTCCAGCGAGCCGAAGTACAGCTGCCCCTGCCACTCCCGGACGCCCACCAGCATGTGGAAGCCGTCGATCTCCCCGCGCAGCTCGCGGACCACCGCACCGTCGGCGTCGACACCCAGCACACCCACCTCGCGGCCCGGGCTCGGCTGCAACGACGCCGGCAGCCGCCGGACGCCCGCACGCAGGAACGACGGCAGCCGGCGCACCACGTCCAGCGCGGCCACCTTGGGCGACGCCTGCGTGATCCAGATCAGCCCGTCCGTGCCCGTCGAGATGTTGTCCGGGAAGCCCCACAGACCATCGATCAGCACGTCCGTCCGACCGTCCGAAAGGGACACCCGCGACACCCGGCACGCGCCCGTTTCCGCCACCGCCACAAAGGACTCGTCCGGAGCCAGCGCGACGCCGTTCGCGAACTGGAGGCCGTCCAGGAGCAGGTCGATCGAACCGTCCGGGGAGCGGCGCAGCAGTCGGCCGCCCGCGGTCTGCTCGATCAGGTCGTCGCGCCAGTTGTCGATGCCGAAGCGGCGGGACGAGTCCGTGAAGTACACCGTCCCGTCCGACGCCACCGCCGCGTTGTTGCAGAACACGAAGTCCAGGCCCAGCGCGGAAGTCGCGAGCACCGACGGCGTTCCGCCGGACAGCGGGACCACCAGCAGGCCGGCGCGGGCGTCGCAGATCAGCAGCTCGTCGTCGCCGTACAGCTCCAGGCCGAGGGGACGGCCGCCGGTGTCGGCGAGGACGTCGATGCGCTTGCCGTCCGGGGACAGGCGCAGGATCCGGCCGTCGTCGACGCCGGTGTAGATCCGGCCTTCGCCGTCGACCACGACGTCTTCGGGGCCGTGGCCGTTCACCGGGTGGATCGTGACCTCGCCGAACCGCATCGAACGTCTCCTACCGGTAGGTGAGCAGCGAAGCCGCGTCGGCTTCGAAGTGCGGGTGTTCGTTGAAGGACAGGAGAGTCACGCCGCCGCGGCCCGAAACGAGCTTCGTGATGCCGCCGTTGACGGTGACGCGGTTGAGCTTCAGCAGCCCGGCTTCGGGCGTGCCCATCAGCAGGCCGCAGACCGTCGCGATCACGCCGCCCGAGGTGAACACGAGCGCGTTCTCCCCCTTGCCGAGGGACGCCACCAGGTCCGAAAGCGCGTCACGGCACCGGGCGAGGAACGCGGGCCACGTCTCGGCGCACGGCCCGCCGGTGCCCGCCGACGTCCACGCGGTCAGCGCGGCGTCGAGAACTCCTTGGTACGCCCGGGAATCCTCCTGTTGCGCGCCGCCGGCGTGGTACCGCGCGATGTCGACGTGGTCGTACTCGTTCCAGCGCGGGTCCTCGACCACCGGGACGTCGCTGCCCAGCACCTTCAACGCCGTCGCCGCGGTGTCGCGTTGCCGCGCGAGCGATCCCGACCGGATCTGGCTGAAGGAGACGTTGCGGCGCAGCAGTTCCGCACCGACCACAGTGGACTGCTCGAAGCCGCGCGGCGACAGGGCGTCGTAGTCGGCCGCGCCGAACGAGGCCTGACCGTGCCGGACCAGGTAGATCGCGCCCACTACACGCTTCCCTTCGCGATGATTTCGCGGCAGCGCCAGTCCAGGTAGCCGACGAACTGCCAGAAGTTCTTGAACGCCGGGTTGCGGGTCGCGCCCTCGCGGTAACGCCGGTACAGCTGCTGCAGCACCGCCGCGAGCCGGAACAGGCCGTAGACCTCGTAGAACCGCCAGTCGCCCACGGCCAGCCCGGTCTTCTCCGCGTAGCGCGCGACGAACTCTTCGCGCGTGAACATCCCGGGCAGGTGCGTCGGCTGGCGGCGGCTCGCCTTCATCACGTCGTCGTCATCGGCCTGGACCCAGTAGGCCAGCATGCTGCCCAGCTCCATCAGCGGGTCGCCGAGGGTGGCCATCTCCCAGTCGAGCACGCCGGTGATGTTCAGCGTCGCCGGGCCGTCCAGCACCAGGTTGTCGAGCCGGTAGTCGTTGTGGATCAGGCAGATCTTCACCTCGGCGGGCTGGTTCTCCGCCAGCCACGAGCGGACCTCGGCGAAGTCGCCCACGTTGTCCGTACGCGCCGCGACGTACCGGTCCGACCAGCCGCGGATCTGGCGCTCGACGTAGCCGGCGCCCTTGCCGAGGTCGGCCAGGCCGGCCTTGCCGACGTCGACCGCGTGCAGGTCGACCAGCCGGTCCACGACCTTGCCGGACAGCTCGCGCGCCTGGTCCGCGCTCAGGTCGAGCCCGGCGGGCAGGTCGCCGCGCAGGATCAGGCCTTCGAGCTTCTCCATGACGTAGAAGTCGCCGCCGAGCACGCTCTCGTCGTCGCCGAAGGCCAGCATCCGCGGCACGTACGGGAACACCGGCTTCAGCGCGTGCTGCACGCGGTACTCGCGCCGCATGTCGTGCGCCGACGCGGCTTTGTGCCCGGCGGGCGGCCGGCGGAGGATCAGCTCGCGGTCCGGGTAGGTCAGCAGGTACGTCAGGTTCGACGCGCCGCCGGGGAACTGCCGGACGTGCGGCGGCTCGTCGCCGAGGCCGTCGACCTTGGCCGTCAGCCAGGCGTGCACCGCGGCGACGTCGAAGGCGTCCTCCTCGCGCACCTCGACGGTGGTCATGCGAACTTCCGCAGCACCGAGGCGGGCACGACGCGCATGGCGGCGCTCAGCGGCACCCAGGGCCACGCCGGGACGTACGCGCGGCTCGGCTCGGCTTCGATCGCCTTCACCAGCGCCCGGGCGCCGCTCTCGGCCCTGGCGAGCAAGGGGTTCTTGCCGAGCCGGTCGTTCATCTCCGACTCGATGTAGCCCGGCCGGACGTCGGTGACGGTGATGCCCTTGCGCTTGAGTTCGAGGCGGGTGCCGTCGACGAACGCCGAGATCCCGGCCTTCGAAGCGGCGTACGCGGTGAGGTTGCCCGGAAGACCGCGGATGGCGCTGAACGACGAGACCACCGCGAGGTGCCCCGCGCCCTGCTCCCGGAAGATCCCGGCGGCGGCTTCGATCTGGGCCGCGGCCGCGACGAAGTTGACTTCGAGCGTCTGGCGGTTGGCGTCGAACCGGCCCTTGCCGACCGGCTGCCCCTTCCCGAGCCCGGCGTTCACAATCACCCGGTCGAGGGATCCCAGCTCGGCGCGGAACTCCTCGAAGACGGCGAACACGCGGTCGTGCTCGGTGACGTCGAGGGTGCGGGTGACGACCTTGATCCCGGGGTGCGCTTCCTCGAGTTCCTTGGCGAGGTTTTCGAGGCGCTCGGTGCGCCGGGCGCACAGCGCGAGGTTGCGCCCCTTCGCCGCGAACTGCCGGGCCATGCCCTCGCCCAACCCGCTGCTGGCGCCGGTGATCAGGATGTTCTTCCGGAGAACCATGGATCGGATGCTACCCGTTGGTAATAAGACCGGTGGCCCGGCGCTGGGGGCGTCGCCGGGCCACCGGTCATCGCGCGGCCACACCGGCCGGTCGCACAACGCGGCCGGGTGAACCGGAGCCGTTCCGCACGGCTGTTCGGCCCGCGCCGGGGTGGTCCGTGAGGGGGAGGCGGGGCCACCGGCGCAGGCAAGTCATGAAAGCGCGCCCGGCCTGGCGGGGGCAATGGTTCACAGTTGCCAGTACTAGCCCGTTCGCCCCAGCGGACCGCCCGGCGATCAGGGGCGCGGACGGGGTGGGTAACCCTGCTAACGTGCTCCGTGTCGGGGATCGTCGGGGGACGGCACGGGGCGGATCGGCAATGGCGGGCAGCACGGCGGGCGACGAAAACGGGCGCACCGCGTTCGCCACGCAGCTGCGTGCGGCCATCGCGACGAGCGGGCTCTCGCTCGACCGGATCCAGGCCCGGCTGCGGGCGCGCGGGGTCGTCGTCAGCGTCACCGCCCTCAGCTACTGGCAGTCCGGCAAGCGCCAGCCCGAACGGCAGAGTTCGCTGTCGGCGGTCCGGACCCTGGAGGAGATCCTCGACGTCCCGGCCGGCGCGCTGCTCGGCCTGCTGCCCCCGCCACGGCCCCGCGGCGGCGCCGGGAAGCGCCACGCGGGCGGCGAGCCGATGTCGTTCCCGCGCGAGGTGCTGCAGCCGTTGCTGGACAAGGTCGGCGCCCCGAACGCGCTGGAGCGCCAGCACCCGCTGAAACTGGTCGGGCTGCACGACCTGTGCGAGATCGCCGCGGACGGCGGCCAGCGCGCGGTGACCGCCCGCGCGGTGTTCCAGGCGGTCTCCGACGGCCAGGACCGCTGGCTGCTCGTGTACACCCAGGACGACCCGGCGGCGGGCGCGCCGGAACTGCACGCGGTCCGCAACTGCCGGGTCGGCCGCGCCGAAGTCGACGAGGCGCACGGCCTGATCGTCGCCGAGCTGCTCTTCGACCAGCCGATCAACCGCGGCGAGACGCACCTGATCGAGTACACGCTGACCAACAGCGGGCCGCCGTACCCGGAGTGCCGCAACACCCACTACCGCGAGTTCCGCCGCCCGGTGCGGGAGTACCTGCTGGAGGTCCGGTTCGCGCCGGGGACCGCGCCGGAGCGGTGCTGGCAGTACTCGCACAACGGCTCGACGGACTCGCTCGCGCGCCGCCCGCTGAAGCTCGACGGCGGCGACGGGGTGCACGCGGTGGCGCTCGACTTCGGGCCCGGAGTCTTCGGCATCGACTGGGATTGAGCCCGGGCCGCCCGATGACATGAATGAGTCATTCACTTCACCAGACGACATGAATGACCCATTCACAACACCCCCACGACGCCGAGCAGACCACGCAGCCAGCCCGCGACCGGCCAACCCGCTCACCAGCGCGACTTTGCCGACACCCCGCCGTAGATCGTAGTGAATGACTCATTCATGTCACCAGACGACATGAACGACCCTTTCATGACATCCCGCGACGCCGCGTAGACCGCGCGGCCGCGACGTCGCGAGAGCCCCGGAATTGACCCGTTCGGACGCGTTTCCACAGTTCGCGGGCTATGTAGAATAAGAGCTATGCCGAGGATGACACTCCAGACCGCCCTGGTCCTCGACGAGCTGGTCAAGGACCCCGCCGAAGCGCGGTACGGGCTGGACCTGATGCGCGCCGTCGGGTTGAAATCCGGGACGGTGTACCAGATCCTGGCCCGGCTGGAGGGCGCCGGCTGGCTGACGAGCGAGTGGGAAGACCCCGCCGTGCACGAGTCGGAAGGCCGCCCACGGCGGCGGCTGTACCGCCTCACGGCCGACGGCGTGTCGGAGGCGCGGCGGGTGCTTTCCCAGGCCGCGTACCGGCGCCAGAGCGGCCGCGCGCGGCGGTTGCTGACCGAGGGAGGGTTCTGACGTGGAGCTGCCCGATCCCCTGGCCGCGGCGGTGTCGGCGTACCTGCCCGCCGAAGACGTGCGCTTCCTCGAAGGCGCTTACCGGTTCGCCGCGGAGGTCCACCGCGGGCAGCTGCGCAAGAGCGGCGACCCGTACCTCACGCACCCCGTCGCGGTCGCCGCGATCCTGGCCGGCCAGCGCGGCAGCCGGGACCTCGTCTGCGCCGGGCTCCTGCACGACGCACCGGGCCGGATCCCCGAACGCTTCGGCGCTCCGGTCGCCGCGTTGCTCGCCGGCCTGCAGCGCCTGGAAGACACGCAGGACCTCGAGTCCGCTCCGGACGGCGTGCTGCACCTGAAACTGGCCGACCGCCTGCACAACCTGCGCACCATCCAGCACCTCGACCCCGCCAAGCGGCGCGTCAAGTCGGCCGAGACGCTGGCAACCCTCGTCCCCCTCGCCGTGCGGCTCGACCTGCCCGACCTCGGCCGGGAGCTGTCGGCACTGGCGTCCGGGGTGCTCGCCCGCCCACCTCGGGTGCTCGCGGTCAGCGCGCTGCTGCTCCCGAAATCGGCGCGGTCCCGGTGGCTCGCCGAATGGGCGGGCGAAATCGCCACGCTGCCGACCCGGCGCCGCCGGGCCGGGTTCGTGGCCGGGCTGGCCGTCGCGATGCCCGGTCTGGCGTGGACACTCCGCAGACGCGGACGGGCCGGTCAGAGCACCGCCCTGTCCCTGGGCGCGGTCGCCGCCACCTTCCTCAACACCGGCGTCACGTGGCCGGCCGCGATCGTCGCCGTGGCCGCCCTCGGCGTGCTCGCCGCGGTGCTCTTCGCCCGCGACGGAGCCGCCGCGCAACGCCTGCGCGAGTTGATCGAAGCCTGGCGCCGCCGCTGACCGGCGTCAGGAAAGCTTGGTGCGCAACACCTTTCCGGTCGCGTTGCGCGGCAGCTCGTCCAGGAACTCGACGTCCCGCGGCACCTTGTACCGCGCCAAGTTCGCCTTCACGTAGTCCCGCACCTCGTCGGCGTCCAGCGAAACGCCGTCGGCGAGCACCACGAACGCCTTCAGCCGCTGGCCGAACTCCGGGTCCTCGACGCCGATCACCGCCGCCTCGAGCACGTCTTCGCGCTCCACCAAGAGGTTCTCCACCTCGATCGGGAACACGTTCTCGCCGCCGGAGACGATCATTTCGTCGTCGCGGCCGTCGATGAAGAGCAGCCCGTCCTCGTCGAAGTGGCCGACGTCGCCGCTCGAGAGCAAGCCGTCGATGATCTCCTTGTGGCGGCCGTCGGTGTAGCCGCCGAAGCTCAGGCCGCTGCCCACGAACACGCGGCCGGTCACGTGCGGCTCGGTGATGCGGCCGCCGTTCTGGTCGTACAGCGCCACTTTGCAGCCGACCGGCGGACGGCCGACCGTTCCCGGCGCCTTACGCCAGTCCTCCGGCGTCGCGACCGTCGCCACCGCGACCTCGGTCGAGCCGTACAGGTTGTGCACCACGGGCCCGAACGCCTCGTTCGCGCGGTTCCCGAGGTCCGGCGACAGCGCCGAGCCAGCGACGAAGATGATCCGCAGCGACGACGTGTCGTACTTCTCGCGGATCTCCTTCGGCAGGTCGACGATGCGCTGCAGCATCGTCGGCACCAGCACGAGCGCGGTGCACTTGTGCTCGGCGACGCCGCGCAGTGCCTCCTCCGGGCTGAACTTGCGGCGCATCACGACCGTCGAGCCGAGCGCGAAGGACAGGATGAACTGCGAGAGCCCGGTGCCGTGGAACAGCGGCGCGCCCATGTAGGTGGCTTCGTTGGAGCGCAGCGGGATCCGGTCGAGGAACTGCGCCGACGCCAGCGCCGAGGTGTGCGGCCGCGGCGCGCCCTTCGGCGTGCCGGTGGTGCCGCTGGTCAGCAGGACGAACCCGCCCGGCTTGGCCGGCGCGGGCCACGGCCGGTCGTCGGTGCTGGCGATGATCTCGCTGAGCACCGGCACGGTCCGGTCGGCCAGGTCGCTGTCCGGGTCGACCCAGGCGAGGTAGCGGTCGACGCCCTCGGGCATCGCGTCGAGCAGGCCGGTGAACTCCTGGTCGTAGATCAGCGCCGTGACGCCTTCGCGCTTGGCGACATCGGCCAGCTGCGGCTTCGCGAACCCGGTGTTCATCAGCAGCAGGCGGACGCCGAGCTTGCCCGCCGCCGCCATCGTGAGGACCAGGCCGCGGTGGTCGCGGCAGAGCGCGGCGACGACCTGGCCGGGCTCGATGCCGCGCTCGGACCAGGCCCTGGCCAGCGCGTTCGACTGGTCGTCGAGCTGCTTGTAGGTGAGCGGGCCGAGCTCGTCAACGATGCCGACGGCGGTCGGGTCGCGGCGCGCGGAGATGTGGTTCGCGCCCGCGAAGGGCCCGAACTTGCGGATCGCGACCAGCGAGCGGACCCCCTCGTCGAGCCGGGGGAAGGGGACGAGTCCCGCGCGCCGCATCACGTCGACGCTGCGGGCCGTTTCGGCCACCTTGTCCGCCACCTGCGTGGCGAGCTCGACCAGGCTCATCCAGGCACCTCCGTTGCTGCGGGGAAGAGAGCCCACGCCGACGGCGGGCGTACCGGCGGTATGGGAGCTACTGGAGAGTAAACCAACCGTGGGCCGAACGCACTACTCGCGAGCGCGCGGAAACTGTCGGTGGTGGTCGGCACAATGTCTTCGTGCAGGTGATCGCGGGGCGTGAGGAGGACGGCAGCTTCACCGTGCACTCGCCGTCATCGACGGTGACGGGGCTGGACGAAGCGGGTTTCGCGAGGTCGGCGCGGGAGTTGGAGGCGTCGCTGGAGCCCCGGTGGGTGTTCCCGTCGGCGGAGTCGACGTACCCGGTGCTCGTCGCGGCCGGGGTGCGGGTGCGCCGCTGCTACGACGTCGCGCTGGCGGAGGGGCTGCTGCTGGCGTACGAGGGCGCGGAGGAGCAGTCGCGGAGCCTGCGCGCGGCCTGGGCCAGGGCGAACGGCGAGGAACCGCCCCCGGATTCGGCGGCCGTCGAGTCGGCCCAGCCGACGCTGTTCGAGACCAGGGTGCCGACGCTGCCCGAGGGCGTGACGGTCGTCACGGCGGTCCGGCGCGTGCTGGCCGAGCAGGAGCGGCGGGTGGCCGCCACCGAGCACCCCGACCGGATGCGGCTGCTGCTGGCGGCCGA
>NZ_JAAGNB010001113.1:0-6113 GCF_010550475.1 Amycolatopsis sp. SID8362 | reverse complement strand
TCGCCGGGGTGCGGCTCGAAACCGGCGAGGTGCTGCCCGCCGACGTCGCCGTCGTGGCGTTCGGCGCCGCGCCGGCGACGGAGTGGCTGGCGGGCAGCGGCGTGCTGTGCGACAACGGCGTGGTCTGCGACTCCCGGTGCCGCGCCGCCGAGGGGATCTACGCGGCGGGCGACGTCGCCCGCTGGCACCACGAACGGCTCGATGTGCTGCTGCGGCTGGAAAACCGGACCAACGCCACCGAGCAGGCGGTCGCGGTCGCCGGGAACGTCCTTGGCGAGGACCGCCCGTACACGCCGGTGCCGTACTTCTGGACGAACCAGTTCGACGCCCGGATCCACGTGCACGGCACCCCGGCCGCGGACGCCGAGGTGTCCATTGTGGAAGGTGACCCGGCGGACGGCCGGTTCGTCGCCCGCTACCACCGGGGCGGCCGCGTCGTCGGCGTGCTCGGCTGGAACATGCCGAAGCAGGCCCGGCTGCGGAGGCAGGAGATCGACGGCGTGACGCTCGCCGGGCGGCCCTGAACCGGAAAACCCACCATCTGCCGGTTGACGGCGCCCGGGTCCCGCCCGATCCTTGTTCACGTTAACACGGCAGGCGGAAAGGGCGGGGTCATGGCGAAGAGAGCGCTTTCCCGGATCCTCGGCGTGCTGGCGGCCGCGGTAATCCCGCTGCTGCCCGCCACGCCGGCCGAGGCCGCGGTGGCCGCGGTCAAGATCGGGGACACCCAGCTCGACCCGGCGGCGCTGTACTTCGTCTCCTACGACGGGCTGGTGAACAACGACTCCTTCCAGCAGAGCGGCATCTTCAGCTACGCCGGCTACCAGTACGCGGCCTGGTACACCGCGGACCGCAGCGCCGTGCTCGCCCGGCGGCCCGCGGCCGGTGCGTGGCAGACCCTCGTGCTGCCGCACAAGCTCACCGTCGACGACTCGCACAACGTGATCTCGATGGGCGTTTCGCCGGAAGACGGCCGCCTGCACGTGGCCATGGACACCCACGGCAACCAGGTCTACTACACCGGATCCGAGGCGGGCCTGCTCTCGTCGCCGTCCTCGCACGCGTGGACGGCGTCGGCGTTCGGCCCGGTGCAGCGCACCCTGGACGGCGTCGACCTCGGCGCGATCACCTACCCGCAGTTCGTCGTCACGCCGGAACGGAAACTGCAGCTCAGCTACCGGACCGGCGGGTCCGGCAACGGCGTCAACGAACTCGCCGAGTACAGCGGCGGCAGCTGGCGCAAGCTCGGGAAGTGGACGTCGGCGACCGGCTCGTGGACCTCCGGCAACGGCGTGACCAGCACGACCCGCAACATGTACCTGCACGGCCTGACCTACGGACCCGGCGGCCGGCTGCACGCGGCGTTCACCTGGCGCGAGGGCAACACCGGGGTGCTGTGCAACGCCGGTGGTCTCGCCAACCACGACACCGGGTACGTCTACAGCGACGACCGCGGCCGGAGCTGGCGGACCAGCTCCGGCGCGGCCGTCACGACGCCGGTGTCGGTGAGCACGCCCGGCACGGTCGTCGACCCGCTCGGCGTCGACCACGGCCTGATGAACCAGGAGAGCCAGGCCGTCGACTCCGCCGGGCAGCCGCATGTCGTGATCAGCTACGTGCCCGGCCGCTTCACCCAGTGCGTCACGGACTATTCGGCGCAGCGCAAGCAGTACGGCCGCACGTTCTTCCTCAGCCGGGCGGCCGGCGGCACCTGGACCAAGCGCGAGGTCCCGGTGGCGCCGGAATCGACCCAGCGCACGAAGCTCGTGTTCGACCGCGCCGACAACGCCTACCTGGTGATGCCCTACGGCCGGATCGTCGCGGCGACGAAGGCGAGCGGGTGGACCGACTGGAAAACGGTGTACACCCCGGACCTGCGTGCCTTCGGCGAAGTCGACGTCGACGACTCCCGGCTAGCCACCGACGGCGTGCTTTCCGTGATGTACCAGCAGGTTTCGACCGGGACGACGCCGTCGCCGATCCGGGTGGCCGACTTCCGGCTGGGCTGAGGCTCACTCCACGGTGACCGACTTGGCCAGGTTGCGCGGCTTGTCGATGTCGTAGCCCAGGCTGAGCGCGGCGTGGTAGGCGAGCAGCTGCAACGGGATCGTGAGCAGGATCGGGTCGAGCTCCGGCTCGGTCTTCGGCACCACGATCCGCGGCACGTCGAGCTCGCCGAAGTCGACGTCCTCGTGCGTCACGGCCAGCACCGCGCCGCCGCGGGCCTTGATCTGCTGCACGGCGGCCAGGTTCCGGTCGGTCAGCTCGTCCGCGGGCACGATGGCGACGGTCGGGAGCGCGGCGTCGATCAGGGCGAGCGGGCCGTGCTTGAGCTCGGACGTCTGGTACGCCTCGGCGTGGCGGTAGGAGATCTCCTTGAACTTCTGCGCGCCCTCCCGCGCCACCGGGTAGCCCCGGACGCGGCCGACGAAGAACAGGCTGTTCGCGGTGGCGAACTCCTTCGCGTGCTCGGCGATGCGCGGGCCGTCGTCCAAAATGGACTTGATCTGGCCGGGCATGGCGCGCAGTGCGTCGATGATCCGCTGTCCGTCCGCATTGGACAGGTCGCGGACGCGGCCGAGGGCCAGTGCGATCAGCGCGAAACCGATCGCCATGTTGGTGAGCGCCTTGGTCGAGGCGACCGCGATCTCGGGGCCGGCGTGCAGGTACACGCCGCCGTCGCAGGCGCGGGCGATGGTCGAGCCGACGACGTTGACCAGGCCGACCACGCGGCCGCCCTTGCGCTTGATCTCTTCGACGGCGAAGGCGGTGTCGATCGTCTCGCCGGACTGGCTGACCGCGATGTAGAGGGTGTCGGCCTCGATGATCGGGTTGCGGTAGCGGAACTCCGACGCGGCCTCGGCGTCGGCCGGGATCCGCGCCAGCTCCTCGATCATCGTCGCGCCGACCTGGCCGGCGTAGTAGGCGGACCCGCACCCGAGGATCTTCACGCGGCTGAACCCGCGCAGCTCCCGCGGCGTCAGGTTGAGCCCGTCGAGGCGCGCGACGCCGAACCGGTCGTCGAGCCGGCCGCGGATGATCCGCTCGACGGATTCGGGCTGCTCCTGGATTTCCTTGGCCATGTAGTGCGGGTAGCCGCCCAGGTCGAGGTCCTCGGCGGCGATGTCGATCTCGGTGGCGGGCTTGGTGGTGTCGCTCTCGTCGACGGTGAAGGTCCGGTAGCCGGCGGCGAAGACGGTCGCGAACTCGCCGTCGTCGAGGTGCGCGACCTGCGAGGTGTGCCGGACCAGCGCGGCGAGGTCGCTGGCGACGAACATCTCCCGCTCGCCGACGCCGATGATCAGCGGCGACCCGTTGCGCGCGATGACCAGCCGGTCCGGGTGCTCGCTGTCGGTGACGGCGATCGCGTACGTGCCGGTGATCCGCGAGACCGCCTCGACCACGGCGTCTTCGAGGGTGTCCGCGTTCGAGCGGGCGATCAGGTGGGCGAGGACCTCGGTGTCGGTCTCGGAGGTGAGGGTGACCCCGGCGTCGGCGAGCTGCGCGCGCAGGGCGTCGGCGTTGTCGATGATCCCGTTGTGGACGACGCAGATCCGGCCGTCCTCGGAGGTGTGCGGGTGGGCGTTGGCCTCGGACGCGGGCCCGTGCGTGGCCCACCGCGTGTGCCCGATGCCGACCTTGCCGGTGAGGCGCTTGGGCAGCGCGGCGGCGAGGTTGCGCACCCGGCCCACGACCCGGTGGACCTGGGCGTTCTTCGCGCCGAGCACGGCGATCCCGGCCGAGTCGTAGCCGCGGTACTCCAGCCGCGTCAGGCCTTCGAGCAGGATGGGGGCGGCGTTCTGGCCACCGATGTAGCCGACGATTCCGCACATGGGAGAACCTCTTCTAGCCGTAGACGATGCGGCGCAGCTGCCGCTCGGACAACGCGGGCGCGGCGACGAGGCGCCCGCGGAGCTCGGCGGCGATGAGCGGGAAGATCTCGGGATTCTTCCGCCCTTCGGCCTGCAGCTCGGTGTGCCGCCGCCGGACGTAGGCCTCGGTGGGCGTCCGGTAGAAGGCGAGGACGTCGTCGACGACCCGAGCGGCGACCCCGGGCGGGAGCCCGGTGGACGCGGCGACGCGTTCGACGATCTCGGTGTCCGGCACGTCGGCCATCATGCACCGCGGGCGTCGTGAACCCCAAATTCTTGCCCGAAATCGGGCAAGTTCAAATGGTTGGACAGTTTCGGGCGCCGGGTCGAAGGTGGAAGACGTGCGCCAAGAAGACCTCTGGGACGTCGAGACCGCCGACCGCTACGACACCCCGGGCCGCGGCGTCTTCGCCCCCGAGGTCGTGGAGCCCGTCGTGACCCGCCTCGCTTCGCTGGCCGAGGGCGGCCGGGTCCTGGAGTTCGCGATCGGCACCGGCCGCGTGGCCGTCCCGCTGGCGGCGCGCGGGATCTCCGTCACCGGCATCGAGCTGTCCCGCCCGATGCTCGCCAAGCTGGCGGAGAAGGCCGCGATCCCGGTGGTCGTCGGTGACATGGCGACCGCCACGGCGCCGGGCCGCTACTCGCTGGTCTACCTGGTCTACAACACGATCGGGAACCTGCTCACCCAGGACGAGCAGGTGGCGTGCTTCCGCAACGCCGCCCGCCACCTGGATCCCGGCGGCCGGTTCGTGATCGAGCTGATGGTGCCGGAGCTGCGGCGGCTCCCGCCGGGCCAGGACGCCGTCGTCTTCGGTGCCGAGCCCGGGTACCTCGGCGTGGACACCTACGACACCGTGCGCCAGCACCTGGTGTCGCACCACTTCACGTTCGGCGAGGGCCGCCAGGCGCGGCTGGGCCGGTGCCCGCAGCGCTACATCTGGCCGGCCGAGCTGGACCTGATGGGGCGGCTGGCGGGCTTCGAGCTGGAGTCCCGGCACGCGGACTGGGCGGGAGCCGAGTTCACGGCGAAGTCGCCGTCGCACGTCTCGGTGTACCGGCTGCCCCGCTGATCAGGCGGCTTCGACCAGGGGGAGCCGCACGGCCGCGTGCGGGAGGACACCGCGCCGGACCAGTTCCGCCTTGGCCGCCGCCGTACCCGGTCCGTGGTGCATGACGGCGTCGACCAGCGGGTTGAGCGCGTACTGGAGGCGCCGGGCCGACTCCAGGTCGCCGTCGCGCACCGCCCGGACGAGGGCCGCGGTCCGGTCCGGCACGACGTTGGCCACCACGCTGACCAGGCCCGTCGCGCCGCACGCGAGGTATGGGAGGTTCAGCTCGTCGATGCCGCAGTAGTACGCCAGGGACGTGCTCGCCATGACGGTCATCGCCTCGAACAGGTCGCCCTTCGCGTCCTTCACCGCGCGGATGCGGGGGTGGGCGGCGAGCTCGATCAGGGTCTCCGGGGTCATCGCGATGCCGGCCCGCGCGGGGACGTCGTAGAGCATCACCGGCAGCCCGGTGGCGTCGGCGACGGCAAGGCAGTGGGCGCGCACGCCCGCCTGCGTCGGCCGCGAGTAGTAGGGGCAGACGAGCAGCAGCCCGTCCGCGCCGGCCGCCTCGGCGTCCCGCGCGCGGCGGATGCTCGCGGCCGTGTCGTAGGTGCCGACACCGGCGATCACCCTGGCGCGGCCGCCGGTCCGGGCCACCACGCTCCGGACGAGCCCGGCGGACTCGGCCGCGCTCAACGTCGGGGACTCGCCGGTGGTCCCGCCGACGACCAGGCCGTCGGCCCCGCCGGCGAGCAGGTGGTCGACGAGCCGGGTGAGGCCGGGTTCGCTGAGCGCCCCGCCGGGCTCCATCGGGGTGACCATCGCGACGAGGTGGGCGCCGAAGTTCGTCATGGCGTCGACCCTGCCCGCCCGCGACTGGTGCGGTCCAGCGATGCTTTTTTGCCGGTACTGCGTAGCCTGGCTTCATGATCGAGGTCGGTGCGCTGCGGGCGCTGCGTGCGGTGGCGGCCCTCGGGACGCTGGCCAAGGCGGCCGAGGAGCTGGGGTTCACGGCGTCGGCGGTGTCGCAGCAGCTCAAGCGGCTGGAACGCCAGGTGGGCGTGCCGGTGCTGGCGCCGGCGGGCCGCGGGGTCGTGCTGACCCCGGCCGGCGAGGCGATCGCCGGCTCGGCACCCGAGGTGTTCCAGGCACTGGAGCGCTGCGCGGAAGCGGCCCGCTCGGTGGCGGACGG
>NZ_JAAGNB010001061.1:0-16215 GCF_010550475.1 Amycolatopsis sp. SID8362 | reverse complement strand
TCGAGGATACGTCGGCGCCGCTCGTCGCCGTCTACTCGACCGCGGTGCCCACTTTGGACTACCCGTTCGCGGAGCTGAGCGGCGTCACCCCGCGGCAGCGCCCGATCGTCGACGCGCTGCGGGAGGCCCTGCTCGGCGGCCCCGGCGCGGACGCGATCGCGAAGACGGGCCTGCGCGCCGCGGGCGGGCAGGCGCTGCGCGACCACACCGACGACCCGCGCGTGTCGCCGACGGGCATCCAGGTGATGACCCTGCCACAGGCCGGCGTCGTCGACGAACTGCTCAACCAGTGGGCGGGCATCAACCTGAGCGCGCGCGTGCAGGTGCTGATCGACGTGTCGGGCTCGATGAACGCGCAGGTGCCCGGTACGGCGCTGAACCGCATGCAGCTGACGGTCGAGGCGACGCAGAAGGCGTTGCGCCTGTTCAAACCGGCGACGCAGCTGCGCATGCTGGCGTTCTCCACCAAGCTCGACGGCGACAAGGACTACCGCGAAATCCTCCCGATGGCCTCGGTGGCCCAGCACCTGGCCGGTGGCGCCCCGGAGAAACTCGCGCAGCTGAAGGCGACCGCCGACGGCGGAACCGGGCTCTACGACAGCGTTCTGGACACCTACCGCACCGCCCGCCGCGAGTGGGAGCCCGGCCGGCTCAACCTGGTGATCGTGATGACGGACGGCCGCAACGAGGACCCGCACAGCATCAGCCGCGCGGACCTGCTGGCCGAGCTGGCGAAACTCCAGGACCCGCGCCGCCCCATCCCGCTGATCGGCGTGGGCATCGGCCCGGACGCGGACAAGCCCGAACTCGACCAGCTCACCGCGGCCACTGGCGGTCAGGCGTTCGTGGCGCCGGACCCGGCGAAGATCACGGACGTGTTCTTCGGGGCGCTGAGCCGGATCGCCGGCGGATGAGGGCGTACACGCCGAGGATCACCGCCAGGCTGATCAGGCTCAGGTACAGCTGTGAGCGCGCGTCTTCGTCCACGAACAGCATCGACGCCACCACCGCCAGCGTCAGCGCCAACGTCACCCAGCTCAGCCACGGATAACCCCACATCCGCAGCTTCAGCTTCTCCGGCGACGACGCCTCCAGCGCCCGCCGCATCCGCAGCTGCGAGCCGCAGATGATGGCGTACACGAACAAAGCCACCGCGCCCGCCGAGTTGATGATGAAGTAGAAGATCTTGTCCGGGGACACGTAGCTCATCACCACCGCCACGTAACCGACCGAAGTGGACGCCAGGATCGCCTTCCACGGGACCCCGCGCGCGTTCGTGTCCGAGATCCACGCCGGGGCCCAGCCGTGGCGGCGCAACGCGAACAGCATCCGGGATGCCGTGTACAGCCCCGAATTCAGCACCGACAGGGCCGCCGTCAGGACGACCGCGCTGACGATCGTCGACGCCGCCGGGACGCCGAAGCGGCCGAACGCCGCCGCGAACGGGCTGGTCTCGCTGGGGATTTCGCGCCACGGCGTGATCATCACCAGCAGGGTCACCGAACCCACGTAGAACACGATCACGCGCCAGACGATCGTCGAGGTCGCCTTGCGGACCGCCGTCTCCGGCTGGTCGGACTCCGCGGCCGCGATCGTCACGATTTCCGCGCCGAAGTACGAGAAGATCACGATCACCACGCCGTGGACGACCGAAAAGCCGCCGTGGGGCACGAAACCGTCCAAGCCGATGTTGCCCACCGAAAAGTGCGCGCCCGGCCAGAGGCCCAGCACGAACAGCACGCCCAGCACCAGGAACACCACGATCGTCGCGACCTTGATCGACGCCAGCCAGAACTCCGTCTCGCCGAACGACCGCGCCGACGCCAGGTTCGTCGCCGTCAGCAGGAGCATCAGCGCCAGCGAGAACACCCACTGCGGCACGCCGGGGATCCAGCCCTGCAGGATCTTCGCGCCGGCGACCGCCTCGAACGCGACCACGCCGACCCAGAAGTACCAGTACAGCCAGCCGATCGTGAAGCCCGCCCAGCCGCCGAGCGAGTCGCGCGCGTACTCCATGAACGAGCCCAATGACGGCGCGGCCGTGGCCATCTCGCCGAGCATCCGCATCACGAGCACGACGAGCAGGCCGCCCAGTGCGTACGAGAGCACGGCCGCCGGGCCCACGGTGTGGATCACCGCACCGCTGCCGATGAACAGGCTCGCGCCGATGATGCCGCCGAGGGCGATCATCCGCACGTGCCGCTGGCGCAGATCGGGCCGCAGCCCCGGCTTCGTCGTCGTCACGGTGCGGGATTGTCGCATCCGGACGGCACTCCGTGAAGAATTTGCGCAAGCTCAGCTCGTGAGGACTTCCGACTTCCGCTGCACCAGGTACGCGCCGCCGAGCAGGATCGCCGAGCCGAGCAGCTGGAGCCAGGTGAGCTCCTCGCCGAGCAGCGCCCACGCCGTGACCGTGACGATCACCGGCTCGACCAGCCCCAGCACGCTCGCCACCGACGCCGGCAGGTGCCGCAGCGACGAGATCCCGAAGACGTAGGCCAGCACGGTCGCCACCAGCACCAGCAGGGTGATCAGCAGCCACACCGGCGGGTGCCAGGCGCCGAACCCGACGTCGGTGCCGAGCAGCCCGACCGGCCACGTCCACGGCGGCGCGACGAAGCTGATCGCGACCGCGCCGATCACCATGCCCCAGGTGACCAGGCCCAGCGGGTCGATGTCGGCCACCGCGCGCTCGCCGAGCAGGAAGTACCCGGCCGAGCACAGCGCCGCGCCGAAGCCGGCGAGCAGGCCGAGGCCGTTGAGCGTCACGCCCTGCCAGACCTGCGCGACCAGCGACAGCCCGATCATCGCCAGCGCGATGCCGCCCCACACCGACCGCGGCAGCCGGTGCCGCCGCACGAACCGCACCCACAGCGCGATGAGCACGGGGGAGACGAACTCCAGCAGGATCGCGATGCCGACCGGGATCCGGCCGGCGGCGACGAAGTAGAGCAGCTGCACGCCGGCGACGCCGAGCAGGCCGTACCCGGCCAGCACCGGGAGCTCGGCCCGGCGCACCCGCAGCTTCCGCGGCGCCACCAGTGCCACGCCGGCCAGCAGCACCAGGCCCGCCAGCGCGATGCGCATCGAGGCCACCTGCTCCGGGCTGATCCCGGCGGCCATCGCGGACTTGCCCAGCGTGCCCGACGTGCTGAAGGACAGCGCGGCGAGCAGGACGAGCGTGGTCCCGCGGCCGCGGTGGGCGACCCGGGGCGGGGCGAGGACGGGCAGCTCGGTGGTCACCGTCGCGACTCTAAGCGCGACCGCGTGACTGCCAAAAGGGTTTTTCCGGTTACTCGGCCCGCTTGAGGCCGGTCGCGACGTGCGTCGTGATGGTGGCCAGCCGCCGGCCCTGGACGCGCAGCGCGCCGAGGGCGAGTTCGTCGGGCGCCGCCGACTTGCGGGACACGAACGAGCCGCCGTACGGGTTGCCCGACTCCATCAGGTGCGGGTCGGTGTAGCCGAGCGGCACGACGATCGCGCCCCAGTGGTAGAAGACGTTGTTGATCGCCAGCAGCGTCGATTCCAGGCCGCCGTGCGCGGTGGACGCCGTCGTGAACGACGTCGCGACCTTGTCCGCGAGCTTCCCCTTCGCCCACAGCCCGCCCGTGCTGTCCAGGAACGACTTGAGCTGGGCGGCGGGGCCGCCGAACCGGGTCGGGCTGCCCACCGCGAGGCCATCGGCCCACTCGAGGTCCGCCAGCTCGGCCAGCGCGTGGTGCGGGCCGGCGTCGATCCACGCCTGCCAGCGCGGGTTCTGCGCGACGGCCTGCGCGGGCGCGGTCTCCCGCACGGTCCGCACCCGCACCTCGGCGCCGGTTTCGCGGGCGCCGGCGGCGAGGGACTCGGCGAGGGCCGCCGTGTTGCCGGTCGAGCTGTAGTACACGACGAGAATCCGGGTGCTCACGTCCGTCGACTCTAGGCGGGCCGGCCCGGGCGTCTCAGGATCCGGACGCCGGCTTCCACGGGCTGACGGTGTCGGTCGGCCGCGTCGGGTCGTGGAAGCGCGGGCGGTCCAGCTCGCCGCGGCGCAGCGGGACCAGGCCGTCGGTGATGGCCTGCATGATCCGCGCGTGCGCGCGCACCCCGGCGCCCGGCCGCTCCGGCTCGACGCCGGACAGGTCGACGGGGTCCCCGAAGTGAACCTGGAACCGAGGCCGGCGCAGCGGCGCGCTGAGCCCGGAGCGGGCGAGCGGGACGAGGTCGGCCGGGCCGTTGACGGTCTCGGTGCCCCAGTAGACGGCCTCGTGCGCGCCCCACTGGCTGATCGGGATCATCGGCACGCCCGAGGCGAGCGCCAGGCGGGCCGCCCCGGTCTTGCCGCGCTCCGGCCACAGGCCCGGGTCGTGGCTGATCCGGCCCTCGGGGTAGACGATGATCGGCTCGCGCGTGGTCTTCATCGCCTCGACGGCCTCGGCGAACTGCCCGACGGCGGTGCCGGCGTGCTTGCGGTCGACCCGCAGGTGCCCGCTGACCCGCAGCGCCGGCCCGATCACCGGGGCGTCCAGGATGCCGCCCGCCAGCATGAACCGCGGGTTGATGCCGATCCGCTTGCACGCCGCCATCAGCACGAACGCGTCGAACACGCCGATGTGGTTCGCGGCCATCAGCAGCGGCTTGCCCCGCAGCTGCGCGGGGACCCGGCCGGTCACGGTGAGCCGCCCGACCAGGTTCACCAGACCGCGGTCGATGTTCAGCATGGTGCGCCAGATGGCGGGGGCACGGCGGGGCGGTTCGGCGGTGCGCAGCGCGAGCATGGGCAGAGCATGGCAGACGCCGCTTTCACCCGAATGCGCACGGGCGGTGTGGCACGGTGAGGCAGAAGTTCACCCTGAGCCGAGAGTGGCACACGGGGCTGAGGCGCAAGGCAAGTTACCGTTGACGCATGGCTGGGTCGGCGACGAGGAAGAGAAGCACGGGAAGCGGCGCGAAGGGGGCGGCGGCGCGCAAGCCGCGTACCCCCGCGAAGCCACGGCCGCGTTCGTCGCCCGCCCGCAAGCCCGCCCCGCGCCGCAAGACGCCGGGGATCTTCGGCAAGGGCGTCCGCGGCACCTGGAACCTGCTGGCCAAGGGCACCGGAACGCTCGCACGCACGGTCGGCCGCACCCGCGAGCTCGAGCCCGAACACCGCCGTGACGGCCTCGCGCTCGGCCTGATCGCGCTGGCCATCATCGCCGCCGTCGGGGTCTGGTGGCGGGCCGCCGGGCCGATCGGCGCCGGCGTCGAGATCGCCACCCGGACCGTGCTCGGTGCCGGGGCGGTGACGTTGCCGCTGGTGCTGGTCGTGGTCGCGGTCGCGCTGATGCGGTCCGAGCCGCACCCCGAGACGCGGCCGCGGATGGTCATCGGCACGATCATGGTCGTCCTGTCGGTGCTCGGGATGCTGCACATCTTCACCGCGCTCCCGGCCACCAACGACGGCCGGATGTACGCCGGCGGCATCATCGGCGCCTTCTCCGGCGGCCTGCTGACCATGGGCGTCACCACCTGGGTCGCCGTGCCGCTGCTGATCCTCGCGCTCGTCTTCGGCATCCTCGTGTTCACCGGCACGCCGGTCCGCGAGATCCCGCAGCGGCTGCGCAACTGGGGCCTCGACGAGGAGGAGATCGCCGAGGCCGAGGCGCTGCGCTCCGGGTTCGCCACCGACGAGGACGCCGTCACCGACGCCGACCCGAAGTCCGCGCGGCTGCGCAAGCCGTCCCGCCGCCGCCAGGCCAGTGACGCCGAACCCGAGCAGCTCGACATCGACGCGATGCTGGCCGAGCCGCCGACGCCGACCAAGCCGCCCAAGGCCGTGCCCAAGCCGGTCGAGGTGCCCGAGAAGAAGCCGAAGAAGCCCGCGGAGCCGCCGCTCGCGGTCACGCGGACCGTCGAAGGCGACTACCAGCTCCCGCCGCCCGACCTGCTGAAGCTCGGCGACGCGCCGAAGTCCCGCAGCAAGGCCAACGACGCCATGATCGAGGCGATCACCGGCGTGCTGGAGCAGTTCAACGTCGACGCGCAGGTCACCGGCTTCACCCGCGGGCCCACGGTCACGCGGTACGAGGTCGAGCTCGGGCCGGGCGTGAAGGTCGAGAAGATCACCGCGCTGACCAAGAACATCGCGTACGCGGTGGCCACCGACAACGTCCGGCTGCTGGCGCCGATCCCCGGCAAGTCCGCGGTCGGCATCGAGGTGCCGAACTCCGACCGCGAGATGGTCCGCCTCGGTGACGTCCTGCGGGCGCCGTCCACGGTCAAGGACAACCACCCGATGGTGATCGGCCTCGGCAAGGACATCGAGGGCCACTTCGTCACCGCGAACCTGACGAAGATGCCGCACCTGCTGGTCGCGGGCTCCACCGGTTCCGGTAAGTCGAGCTTCGTCAACTCGATGCTGGTGTCGCTGCTCGCGCGCTCGACGCCGGACGAGTGCCGGATGATCCTGATCGACCCGAAGATGGTCGAGCTGACGCCGTACGAGGGCATCCCGCACCTGATCACGCCCATCATCACCCAGCCGAAGAAGGCCGCCGCCGCGCTGGCCTGGCTGGTGGAGGAGATGGAGCAGCGGTACCAGGACATGCAGGTCAACAAGGTCCGGCACATCGACGACTACAACAAGAAGGTCAAGTCGGGCGAGATCACCGCGCCGCCGGGGTCCGAGCGCGAGTACCGGCCGTACCCGTACATCATGGCGATCGTCGACGAGCTCGCCGACCTGATGATGACCGCCCCGCGCGACGTCGAGGACGCGATCGTCCGCATCACCCAGAAGGCCCGTGCGGCGGGCATCCACCTGGTCCTGGCGACGCAGCGGCCGTCGGTCGACGTCGTGACCGGCCTGATCAAGACCAACGTGCCCTCGCGGCTGGCCTTCGCGACGTCGTCGCTGACCGACTCGCGGGTGATCTTGGACCAGCCGGGCGCGGAGAAGCTCATCGGCATGGGTGACGCCCTGTACCTGCCGATGGGCGCCGGCAAGCCGGTCCGCATCCAGGGCGCGTTCGTCGGCGACGAGGAGATCGCCGCGGTCGTCAACTACGCCAAGGAGCAGGCGCAGCCGGACTACCAGGACGGCGTCACGGCGCAGAAGGCCGGCGAGAAGAAGGAGATCGACCCGGACATCGGGGACGACCTCGACGTCCTGCTGCAGGCGGCGGAGCTGATCGTGACGTCCCAGTTCGGCTCGACGTCGATGCTGCAGCGCAAGCTGCGGGTCGGGTTCGCCAAGGCGGGGCGCCTGATGGACCTGCTGGAAAGCCGCGGCGTGGTCGGCCCGTCGGAGGGCTCGAAGGCCCGCGACGTGCTGATCAAGCCGGAGGAGCTGGAAGGCGTCCTCTTCATGATCCGCGGCGGCGGCCCGGTGGACGCCGACGCGGGCGGCGAGGACGAATAGCCGGTGCAACCCCCTGCCGGGTCCGTTCCGTCCTGAGCACGTGGACCTACAGCGATTCGTAGCCGGACTGTTCGCCTTCGCCGTCGTAACGGTGGGCGCCGGGAGCGCGGTCGCCTCCGGGCAGCCGAGCGCTCCCGGTCCCGCCGCGCCCCCGCCGCCGTCGACGGTGAGTGCCCCCGCGGGGCACGACGTCACCCTGCGGCTCGGGCAGGAGGCCGCCGTGCAGGGCAAGGACCTGACGGTGCGCTACGTCCGGGTCGTCTCCGACTCGCGGTGCCGGCCGAACATGACGTGCATCTGGCAGGGGGAAGCCACTCTGGCGTTCCTGCTGAAGGAGCCCGGCCGCGGTGAAGGCACCACGGCCGAGCTGCACAGCGGCCCGCGCACCGGCCCGCAGGAGACGACCTTCGCCGCCAGCCGGGTCGAGCTGGTGTCGGTCAGCGTGGACGGCGGGGAGGCCACGGTCCGGATCAGCTGAGCGGCGTGCCCCAGTGGTCCCGGTAGGCCACTTCGGACAGCGGGGTGCGCGGCGCGGGCTTGAAGTCCGGCACGGTCGTGTACGCCACCGGCAGCAGTCCGGCCTGCGTGTGGCCGTCCGGGATGCCGAGGATCTCGGCCGCCTCGGCCTCGCGGGAGAGGTGGTACGTCGTGAGCGTCGAGCCCAGGCCGCGCGAACGGAGCGCCAGCTGGAAGTTCCACACCGCCGGGAAGATGCCGCCGTAGAACGCCGCGTCGGCCGCGTTGTCGCCGGTGGGGCGACCCTGGAGGACCGGGATCACGAACACCGGGACGCGCTCGATCACGTCGATCAGGTGCCGCCCGGACGCCAGCGCCCGCGGGTCGGCGTCGGCCTTGGCCGCCAGGTAGGCCTCGCCGACCTCGCGGAACAGCACGCCGAGGCGGTTCTTGACCGCCTGGTCGCGCACCACGAGCCAGCGCCACGCCTGGACGTTGCCGGGTGTCGGCGCCTGCAGGGCCAGATTCAGGCATTCCTCGAGAACCCCGGGTTCGACCGGCCGGTCGAGGTCGAGCTTGCGGCGCACCGCGCGGGTCGTGCTGAGCAGGTGATCGATCTCCATGCCCCCATCCTGGCCCAGGCGCGCGCGGGCGCACCCGGGCCGGGGAGCGGCTCAGCCGCCGAACTTGCGGACCGCCTGGTAGTACGTCCAGGCCGCGCCCTTGCAGGCCACGTTGGACCCGCAGACGCTCTTCAGGTCGCTGTAGAGGTTGTCGTCGATCTTCAGCCGGTTCGCCTCGGTGAAGCGGCCCTGCTTCTTGTAGTTGCGGTAGCCGAAGTCGTGCCGGTGGCAGCCGGGCAGGAACTGCCAGCCGAACGGGGTGTCCGGGGACCACGAGCAGCCGTCCGACGACCAGTCGAGCTGGCCGGAGTAGGGCGCCTGGTTCCGGATCGACTCGAACCCGGACAGGGACGTGGAGAAGAGGTACTGGTCGGTGACCGTCGGGATGTCGACGGCCGCCGCGGTGCCGGCGCCCGCGAGGACGCCTCCGCCGACAGTCGCGGCCACCGCCACGGTGGCCCCCAGGTTCCGCAGTGTCGTGCGCATCGTTGCTTCCTTGCCGATCGGTGACTTGGTGCCCGATCAGCTTCGGGTAGCGCAGTGGTGCTGGTCACCGCCCGAAAGGAGGTTGTTGGGAAAATTTCCCCCTGACTTCGGCCCCTAGGCGGGAATTGGCCAGATGACTTAGGGGTTGCGTGCCCGGCCGGTCGCGATGTCATGAACGGGTCGTTCACCGCGCCAGACGTCAGGGTCCCGGCAAAGTCGCGCGCCGGCGAGCGGGTGACCGGCCGCGGGCCGGCTGCGTGGTCTGTCCGGCGTCGCGGGGATGTTGTGAATGGGTCATTTATGTCGTCTGGCGAAGTGAATGACTCATTCATGTCGTCGCGGCTGGGCGGATCGGCCGTGCTGCCCGACTTTGCCGGGGCCCCGGCGCCAGACGTCATGAACGACTCGTTCATGACGTTCCTTCAGGGCCACGGCGACGCCCGCCCGGACCGGCGAGGACCAGCTCGAGCGGCTCAGAGCTGCAGCAGCATCCGCGAGTTGCCCAGCGTGTTCGGCTTCACGTACGGCAGGTCCAGGAACTCGGCCACACCCGTGTCGTGCGAGCGCCGCATCTCCTCGTACACCTCGTGCGAAACCGGCGTCCCGTCGATCTCCACGAACCCGTGCCCGGCGAAGAAGCTCGTCTCGAAGGTCAGCACGAACAGCCGGCGGAGACCGAGCTCACGCGCCTCGTCGACCAGGCGGGCCACCAGCACCCGCCCGACGCCCTGGCCGCGGACCGCCTTGTCGACCACCACCGTGCGCAGCTCGGCGATGTCCTCCCAGAGCACGTGCAGCGCCGCCGCGCCGGCGACTTCGCCGTCCACTTCGGCCACCCAGAACTCCTGGACCGCCTCGTACAGCGTGACCAGGTCCTTCTCCAGCAGGACGCGCCCGGCGTCCGAGTCGACGAGGGCCTTGATCTTGCGGACGTCGGCGATCCGCGCGCGGCGGACGGTCGGGCTGGGGGAGTCGGACGGCACGATCGTCAAGCCTGCCACATGGCGCGGCGCGCGCGGCGACACGACCGGGCTACGCCGTCGTCAGGCCGCGTGCACCCGGCGGCTACCCTGAACGTCGTGCCTTCCCCTGCCACGGACCCAGCCGCCACCCGACGCGTCTCCCTGCTGACCCTGGGCTGCGCCCGCAACGAGGTCGACTCGGAGGAGCTCGCGGGCCGGCTCGCGGCCGGCGGCTGGGAGCTGGCGGCCGATCCCGAAGAGTCCGACGTCGTGGTGGTCAACACCTGCGGCTTCGTCGAATCGGCCAAAAAGGACTCGGTCGACACGCTGCTGGCCGCGTCGGACACCGGCAAGAAGGTCGTCGCCGTCGGCTGCATGGCCGAGCGCTACGGCCACGAGCTGGCCGACAGCCTCCCCGAGGCCGACGCCGTGCTGGGCTTCGACCACTACGCCGACCTCTCGGCCCGGCTCGACGACGTCGTCGCCGGCCGCAAGATCGTTTCGCACACCCCCGGCGACCGCCGCAAGCTGCTGCCGATCAGCCCGGTCCAGCGGCCCGCCGCCGCGGAGAGCGTCGAGGTCCCGGGGCACGCGCAGCACGGCTGGGGCCCGCGGGTGCTGCGCACTCGTCTCGACGACGCGCCGGTGGCCGCGCTGAAGATCGCGTCCGGCTGCGACCGGCGCTGCTCGTTCTGCGCGATCCCGTCGTTCCGCGGCTCGTTCGTCTCGCGGCAGCCCGACGAGATCGTCGCCGAGGCGATGTGGCTGGCCGAAAACGGCGTCAAGGAGCTGTTCCTGGTCAGCGAGAACTCGACGTCCTACGGCAAGGACTTCGGCCGCGACGGCGCCACCGCGCTGGAGCGGCTCCTGCCGCGCCTGGCGGAGATCGACGGCATCGAGCGCGTCCGCGTCTCCTACCTGCAGCCGGCCGAGACGCGCCCGCAGCTGGTCAAGGCCATCGCCACCACGCCGGGCGTCGCGGAGTACTTCGACCTGTCGTTCCAGCACTCCAGCGAGCAGGTGCTGCGCCGGATGCGCCGGTTCGGCTCGACCGACTCGTTCCTGGCGCTGACCGAGCAGATCCGCGAGTACGCGCCCGAGGCGGGCATCCGGACCAACGTGATCGTCGGGTTCCCCGGCGAGACCGAGCACGACCTGAGCGAGCTCGAACGCTTCCTGACCGGCGCGCGCCTCGACGCGGTCGGCGTCTTCGGCTACTCCGACGAGGACGGCACCGAGGCCGAGGGCTTCGACGGCAAGCTGGACGCCGACGAGGTCGCGAAGCGCGTCACGCGGATCTCCGCGCTGGTCGAGGAGCTGACCGCGCAGCGCGCCGAGGACCGGATCGGCACGTTCGTCGACGTGCTGGTCGAGCTGGACGACGACGGCGAGCTGACCGGCCGCGCCGCGCACCAGGCCCCCGAGGTCGACGGCGAGTGCGTCATCCTCGACGCGCCGGAGAAGACCGAGGTGGGCGACTTCCTGCGCTGCGAGGTCGTGGACTCGGCGGGCGTGGACCTGATCGTCCGCGCGGTACCGGACGCCGACCGGTGAGTGCGCTCCCCAGCGACGCCGCCGACGACGGCCTGACGCGCGAGGGCCCCGCGCAGGTCCCCGAGCCGACCCCGGTCCCCACGCTCAACGTCGCGAACCTGCTGACGCTTTCGCGGCTGGTCATGGTGCCGCTGTTCGTCGTCGCGCTGTTCGTCGGCGACGGCCACGACACGACCTGGCGGGCGATCGCCACCGGCCTGTTCGCCGTCGCCTCCTTCACCGACCAGCTCGACGGCTGGGTGGCCCGCAAGTACGGCCTGATCACCGACTTCGGCAAGATCGCCGACCCGATCGCGGACAAGGCGCTGACCGGCGCCGCGCTGGTCGGGCTGAGCGTCCTGGGTGAGCTGGGCTGGTGGGTCACGATCGTGATCGCCGTCCGCGAGATCGGCGTCACGCTGCTGCGGTTCTGGGTGATCCGGCACGGCGTGATCCCGGCGAGCCGGGGCGGGAAGGCCAAGACGATGGCGCAGATCGCGGCCATCGTGGCGTACCTGCTGCCGCTGCCGGCCGGCGCGGACCCGGTCCGGTGGTCGCTGATGGGCCTGGCACTGGTGCTGACCGTGGTGACCGGCGTCGACTACCTGGTCCGGGCCGTGCGGCTGCGCGCCGCCGGGCGCCGGGTGACCGGGGGCTGAGGTGGCCGATCAGGCCCACCGAGCGGACGAACAAGCCGCCGCGCTCATCGGTGCCCTCACGGCGCGGGGCGAGACCGTCGCCGCCGCCGAGTCGCTGACCGCCGGGCTCGTCTGCGCCACCCTCGCCCGCGTGCCCGGGGCCAGCGCCGCCCTCCGCGGCGGGCTCGTGGTCTACGCCACCGAGCTGAAGACCGCGCTGGCCGGGGTCGACGCCGCCCTGCTGGCCGAGCACGGCGCCGTCCACCCCGAGGTGGCCGCGCAGCTCGCCGAGGGTGCCCGCGAGCGGTGCGGCGCCACCTGGGGACTCGGCCTGACCGGCGTGGCCGGCCCGTCGCCGCAGGATGGCGTCGAGCCCGGCACGGTGCACGTCGGGCTCGTCGGGCCGGGAACACGCACAGTCCGTACGCTGGCCTTGAGCGGGGATCGCGACTTGATCAGGACCCGATCGGTCCAGGCCGCGTTTGCCCTGCTCGGGGAACATCTGACGTGAATCGG
Source organism: Amycolatopsis sp. SID8362 (assembly GCF_010550475.1). Classification (NCBI taxonomy): domain Bacteria; kingdom Bacillati; phylum Actinomycetota; class Actinomycetes; order Pseudonocardiales; family Pseudonocardiaceae; genus Amycolatopsis; species Amycolatopsis sp. SID8362. The sequence goes on along the minus strand of NZ_JAAGNB010001061.1, from coordinate 3,623 downwards.
GCGTTCGCCCTTGGCGTACGGGCTCACCAACTCCTGCGCCCAGGGCACCGCTCTGGGTAACGTAGGGGGTACTTGTTCGGAAGGGAGGCGCGTGATGACCGTGCTGTTGCGTGAGGCGATCGGTGATCGGCTCCGTCATGCCCGCACCAACCAGCGTCGTACGCTGCGCGACATCTCCCGCGCCGCCAGGGTCAGCCTCGGCTACCTCTCGGAGGTGGAACGGGGCCAGAAGGAGGCGTCGAGCGAACTGCTCGCGTCCATCTGCCAGGCACTGGACCTTCCGCTCGGCGAACTGCTGCACAACGTGGCGGCGGACGTTTCGGCCCTCGACAACGTCGAGGTCGCACCGGTCGACGAGCGGATCGTGGAAGGCGCACCCCGGGAAAAGCGGGGTGCCGAGGCCTCGGCGGCCGGCATCGAAGGCGGTCGCCTGATGTCCGAGCTGATCGGGAACGACCTCGCCGACCTGCGAGTTTCCCCGGCACCGAGGATGAACACGACATTGCGGACGACGATCGGCCAGCCCAAGCTGGCCTCGACGATCGCCGCATAGTCACAGGTCGGACACGACAACGGCCCCGGGCAACCCGCCCGGGGCCGTTCGCGTTGCCTACTCGGGGTGATCAGGGCGATCCCTGAATTCCGCCGGGTCGCCTGGAACGGACGTGGCCGACCTGACACGATGGAACCCAACGCCGGGGTCGGTGCGTTGCAGAAGCAGGGGAGCGACGCCCCACCCCGAGTACTCAAGGCCCGTGGGACGCAAGAAGGCAGGCGGAGGAGATGGCCAACCCGTTCGTGAAGTTCTGGAAGTACATGATGGCGGCGTTCTCGTCGAAGATCGACGAGCACGCCGACCCGAAGGTACAGATCCAGCAGGCCATCGAGGAGGCGCAGCGCAACCACCAGGCGCTGACGCAGCAGGCCGCCTCCGTGATCGGCAACCAGCGGCAGCTGGAGATGAAGCTCAACCGGCAGCTCGGCGACGTCGAAAAGCTGCAGGCGTCCACCCGGCAGGCGCTCGTCCTCGCGGACGAAGCCCGCGCCAAGGGTGACGAGCAGAAGGCGACCGAGTTCGAGAACGCCGCGGAGAGCTTCGCGACGCAGCTCGTCACGGCCGAGCAGAACATCGAGGACCTGAAGACGCTGCACGACCAGTCGCTGCAGGCGGCGGCCCAGGCCAAGCAGGCCGTGGAGCGCAACTCGCAGATGCTGCAGCAGAAGCTGGCCGAGCGCACCAAGCTGCTCTCGCAGCTGGAGCAGGCGAAGATGCAGGAGCAGGTCTCCGCTTCGCTGAACCAGATGAGCCAGCTGGCCGCGCCGGGCAACACGCCGTCGCTGGAAGAGGTCCGCGACAAGATCGAGAAGCGCTACACCACGGCGCTGGGTCAGGCGGAGCTCGCCCAGAACTCGGTCCAGGGGCGCATGATGGAGGTCCAGGCCTCCACGACGCAGCTGGCCGGCCACTCGCGGCTCGAGCAGATCCGGTCGTCGATGCGCGGCGAGTCGGTCGCGCAGGTGACCGACGGCGGCGCGGCGGCCCAGAAGCCGGCGAGCAGCTCGGCCGACATCCAGCGCGAGATCCAGGCGCGCGTCCAGGCCGAGCAGGGCAAGAACCCGGCCTGACGCGGGCGGGAAGGGCAAGGGGGCGAGCATGGGGCAGCAGGGCAAGCGGCGTGACTTCGGCGAACTGAGCGCCAAGCTGGAGAAGCACATCGAGAAGCTGCCCGACTACGCCGTGCGCGCCCAGGAAAAGCTCCAGAAGGTGCAGCGGTACTTCCCGCCGGCCGACCAGGCCGGCGGGAAGCCCGCCCGCCCCAACCCGTTGCAACGGCCGCCCGCACGGCGGCCCGACATGACGGCTTCGCTGTCGTCGATGGCCAGCCAGGTCCCGGCGTTCGCCGAGGCCAGGGCCAAGTGGGACCGCTGGAACCACCCGGCCGCGAAGCTCGAACGCCGCAAGCGCCGGACGGCGAAAGCCCTCACGCTGTGGATCATCCTGACGATCCTGTGCGCGGTCGTGACGGTGGCCGCCGCGGTGGGCTGGCTCAGCCCCGCCGGTGTCGCGATGATGCCGCAGGCGATCACGGCGTTCGCGGGCGCCGTCATCTTCGGCACGTTCAGCGTCCGGTCCGGCCTCAAGCTGCGCGACCTCAAGCGCACCCCGATCCCGGCGGCGCCGGCCGGACCGCCGCCGCTGCCACCCGCCCGGTCGGCGGCTCGCGAACCCATGGAACGGCTCGCCGAGTGCGAGGCGTCGCTGGGCGAGCTGCTGCGCCAGCTTTCCGTTCCCTCCTCGGTGGGCACGGCTCCGGTGCCCGAGGTGTCCGTTGAGGACGCCCGGCAGACGGCGAGCGAAGCGGCCGCGGCGCTGCGCGGCCTGGCGGCCCGCATCCAGGCGATCGAGCGTGGCCGCGACTCCGCGCCGGCTCGTGAGAAGGCCGCGTTGGACGCCGCGGTCGGCAAGCTCCGCGAACAGCTCGACGACGGCATCGAGGGCTACCGCGGCCTGGTCGCCGCGGCGGGCCACACGGTCGCCGCCTCGAGCGACGGCTTGGTGACGTCGAAGCAGGACCTCACCGACGCGACGGACCGCCTGGCGGGGCTGGCGATGGCCCTGCGCGAGCTGTCCTGACCGTCCGATTCCGTCCGGCGGCCCCGCTCGCCGACGCGAAATCCGCCTGATCCCGCGCGGATCCCACGATTTCCCCGCCGGTCACGCGAATCCGGCCTCGCTGCGCCATCCGGGTGCCCCGCTCCGCCGTTCGAGGGCGAACACACGACCGTCCCGCCCGTTCGTCACCCGGCGTGCGTGATCGTGCGTTTCACCCCGGCGTCGCGCCCTGTTCACCTCCCGGTGCCGAAACACCCTCGTAATCGGAAGCTGATCGCGACGGAAACGTCCGCGAACTAACCTTTTTGTCATGCATGCAGAGGTGTCACTCGCCGGGAGGCCCGCCGTGCACTGAGGTTCGCCGGCGCCGACCGTACACAGTGGACTTTCTCGACCCGCCGAGGAAAGGACGCCCCGTGAACACGCTCCCGCCGGACCCGGACCCCGTCCCGATCACCCCGCCCACCGCCTCGCACCGCGTCATCGCCGCCTTCGAGCGCATCACCGAAGCCGGCCGCCCCGAAATCTGGGCCTCCCTCCGGGCCGTCGAGGACGTCCTCGTCGACGCCAAGGCCGTCGACGAACGCGTCAAAGCCGGGGAAGCCCTGCCGCTGGCCGGCACCGTCCTCGCCGTGCAGGACCTGATCGACGTCGCCGGGCAGCCGTCCGGGCGCGCCGTCCCGGAAACCAGCGCCCCGGTCGTCGCGCGGCTCTCCGCCGCGGGCGCCATCGTGCTCGGCAAGACCGGAGCCGCCATGGTTTCCGGCGCCTGGGACCGCACCAAGGCCGGCGGGAACGGCGCGGCGGTCGCGGTCGCCCTCGGCATCGTCGACCTGGCGCTGAGCACCGGGGGAGCCGTTCCCGCGGCGCTGAACGCCGTCACCGCCGTGAAGCCGACGCGCGGTCTGCTGCCCGCCGCCGACGCCGTCTCCGTGTACTCGAACGGCCTGATCGCCGCCCACCGTGCCCTCACCGTGGCGACCGGGGGCGAGCGGACCTGGCCCGCCGA
>NZ_JAAGNB010001013.1:0-8925 GCF_010550475.1 Amycolatopsis sp. SID8362 | reverse complement strand
GGGCATCCCGGCGCCGACCGGCGGCGTGACGCCCCCGCCGGTGTACGGCCAGCCGCCGACGACCACCCGGCCGCCGACGACGATCCCGACGACGTCCCCGCCGCCGCTGGTTTCGCTCCCGCCGTTGCTGCCGGGTCTGCCGCCGATCGTGATCGGCTGAGGTCCGGGCCACACCTGCGCCGGGGCGGTGGGCGGCTCGCTACGCTGTGCGAAGGACCGGACTTTCGCCGGGACGGGGCCGGACGTGGGCAGACGTGGAGGCGGTGTGCGTGTCAGCTTGGCGTGGCAGGGATAAGAGTCAGGAGCTGGAACGGCTCGCCGCGCTCGCGGGCGAGGCGTCGGCCGAGGCCGCCCACGCCCGAGTGGTTTCCGAACCCCCCGCCCCGCCCGCGCCACCGGACCTGACCGCGGCCGCGTTCTTCGACGTCGACAACACGATGATGATGGGCGCGTCGATCTTCTACTTCGCCCGCGGGCTCGCCGCGCGCAAGTTCTTCACCTCGTCGGACCTGGCCGGGTTCGTCTGGGGCCAGATCAAGTTCCGGCTCGGAGGCCGCGAGAACAAAGAGGACATCAAGACCCACCGCGAGCGCGCACTGTCCTTTGTGGCCGGCCGGACCGTGGCGGAGCTGACGTCGATCAGCGAAGAGATCTACGACGAGCTGATGGCGGACAAGATCTGGTCCGGCACGCGCGCGCTGGCCCAGATGCACCTCGACGCCGGCCAGCGCGTCTGGCTGGTGACGGCGACCCCGATCGAGCTGGCGGCGATCATCTCGCGCCGGCTGGGCCTCACCGGCGCGCTGGGCACGGTCGCCGAGACCCGGGACGGCGTGTACACCGGCCGCCTGGTGGGCGACCTGCTGCACGGCCGCGCGAAGGCGCACGCGGTGCGCGCGCTCGCGTCCCGCGAAGGGCTGAACCTCAAGCGCTGCACGGCTTATTCGGACTCGGCCAACGACATCCCGATGCTGTCCGCGGTCGGCACGGCGGTGGCGGTCAACCCGGACGGCGGCCTGCGCGACGTCGCGCGCGCCCGCGGCTGGGAGATCCGCGACTTCCGCACCGGCCGCAAGGCGGCGAAGATCGGCGTGCCCTCGGTGCTGGGCGCGGGCGCGCTGGCGGGCGCGGTGGCCGCCGGCATGGCCTACCGCCGCCGCTGAGACTCAGCGTCGATCAGCCGCGGAAAACCGACTTCCGCTGGGAAAGCCGCTGGTACAGGGTCTGCTGGATCGACTCGCGGACCTGGTCGGTCAGCTGGAACACCAGCATCGGGTCGTCCACGGCGTCCGGGTCGAACTCGTCCGTGCGGATCGGCTCGCCGAACTCGATGCTCCACTTCGTCGGCAGCGGGACCGCGCCCAGCAGGCCGAAGTGCGGGAAGAACGGCGTCACCGGGAAGTACGGCAGGCCCAGCATCCGGGCCAGCACCTTGATGTCGCCGAGCTTCGGGTAGATCTCCTCGGCGCCGATCACCGACACCGGGATGATCGGCACGCCGGCCTTCAGCGCGGCCGACACGAAGCCGCCGCGGCCGAAGCGCTGCAGCTTGTAGCGGGACGAGAACGGCTTGCCGACGCCCTTGAAGCCCTCCGGCCACACGCCGACCAGCTCGCCCTTGCGCAGCAGGCGTTCCGCGTCCGCGTGGCACGCCAGCGTCTGGCCGGACTTGCGCGCGAACGACCCCACCAGCGGCACCTGGAACACCAGGTCGGCGCCCAGGCCGCGCAGGTGCCTGCCGCCGGTCTCGTCGTGCACCGCGACCGCCGTCATCAGCGAGTCGAGCGGGATGGTGCCCGAGTGGTTCGACACGAGCAGCGCGCCGCCCGAAGCCGGGAGGTGCTCGACGCCGTGGGTCTCGACGCGGAACCACTTCTTGTACAGCGCGCGCAGCGGCGGCAGGAACACCGCGTCGGTCAGCTCGGCGTCGAAGCCGAACTCGTCGACGGTGTAGTCGCCGGTCAGCCGGTCGCGGATGAAGCCGAGCGCCGAGCGCGCGGCCGCCGAAAGGGGCTCGTCCGGGGTCTCCTTCTCCGCCCTCGGAAAGGCGACGACCGGCGCGTCCGCCCGCGCGGCTTCCTCCTCCCGGAGGTCTCGCTCGGCTTCCGGCTTCTCCCGGCCCGGTCCGTGCAGTGGGATGACCTGCGCTTCGGCACCGCCCACCGTCTCCGCCTCGCTTCCCAAGTCGTCCAAGTCGTGCGGTCTGGTCATCGGCTCTGGCCCGTCGCGGCGGCGACGAGCACCTTCCCGGCCAGGCCCGCCAGCTTGCCGCCGTCGAGCACCGGCCGGAGCCCGCGTCCGGTGATGTAGTCGTCGAACGCCTCTCGCGTGGTCCACCGCGGGGTGTACCCGAACTCGTTCTTCAGCTTGGTGATGTCGACGACCCGGCCGAAGTTCAGCAGCCGGACCTGGTCGGCGGAGAAGTCCACGACGCGCGCGCCGCGCAGGACCTTGCCGACCGACGGCACCACGCTCCGCGGCATCGGCAGCTCGACCCGGCCCGCGCGCCGGATCGCCTGCGACAGCGTGAGTACCCCCTCCGAGCCGACGTTAAAGACACCGGGCTGGTCGGTCAGGCTCGCGCGTTCGAGCACGGCCAGCGCGTCCGAAGAGTGCAGCAGCTGGATCCGGGCGTCGTAACCGAAGACCGTCGGCACCACCGGCAGCGCGAAGTAGCGCGAAAGGACGGTGTCGGTCGACGGCCCGATGATGTTGGCGAAGCGGAACAGCGTCGTGGTGATGTCCGGGCGGCGGCGCACGAGGCCGCGCACGTAGCCCTCCATCTCGACCGCGTCCTTCGCGTACCCGCTGGTCGACGTCGGGATGAGCTCGGAGTCCTCGGTGAACACCGCCTGCGAGCGGGCGCCGGCGCCGTAGACCGCCGCCGTCGACTTCACCACCAGCTTGCGGACCAGTGGCGAGCGCTGGCACGCGGCGAGCAGCCGCATCGTGCCGATGACGTTGACTTCCTTGATCGCCGTGCGGCGGCCCGGTCCGGCCGGGTGCGCGGTGCAGGAGGCGTGCACCACCGTGTCGACCTTGGCGGTGCTGATCACCTTGGCGATCAGCGGGTTCCGGATGTCCGCGCGGACGAACTCGGCGTGGCCCATGCGCTGCAGGACGGTCTTGTCCGGGGGAACCGTGTCGACACCGATGACCCGTTCGAAATCGGGGTTGTTGCCCAGCCGGGCGAGCAGTTTCCCACCCAGTTCGCCGGCGACCCCGGTGACGAGCACGATGTTCGACGGCATGCGACTCCCTGCGGCGTAGGGCGTGGTGGGGGTGGACGATCACCCGAAGTGCGCGGGCCTGCACTCACTGGAAGCATCGCGCGGACACCCCTGAGATGTTACCGCTCTTCAGTGGTAGCTCCGGGGTCTCTTACGTGCTATTAACCGCGGTTCCCCGGAAAGCGACGAAGGCCTCACTCGAACGGGGGGAACCGGCCCACCACATGGACGTGGCCCGTCCAGAGACTGGACGGGCCACGGTCACGCTCGGCAGGATTACTTGCCGGCCTTACGACGCTGAACGCGCGTACGGCGAAGCAGCTTGCGGTGCTTCTTCTTCGACATGCGCTTGCGGCGCTTCTTGATCACAGAGCCCATGGGCGCTCCTTAGGTCGTCGTCGGTCACGCTGCCCGGCGCAGCGTCCAACGGGTGGAGCGCACAGGCACGAGCGGTTTTCCAGGTTACCCGGCACCCGGTGCGGGCCGGTCGGCGGGCACGTCGTAAGGCGACGTGCCGCCGGCCGCGAGGGGCTTCACCCCACGTCGTAGTACGCGCCCTGGAGGTACTCGTGCACTGCTTTTTCCGGCACCCGGAAGGACTTCCCGACCCTGACGGCGGGCAGCTCACCCGAGTGCACGAGACGGTAGACGGTCATCTTGGAGACCCGCATCAGCGTGGCGACCTCGGCGACCGTCAGGAACTGGACCTGCCCGACTGCCGGCAGATCCTCCTTCTTGTTCGGCGACATGTTTACCGCGTCCTTCGACACGTGTCGCGCCACGAGGCTTCCCCACCTGTGGTATCGACACGCACGTGCTCTATCGAGAGTAGCGGGACTGGTGGGACTAATGCGACGCCTGTCACCGAGTTGGGCCCCTACCAGCGCTAACGCACAGGCACCCGCGCGTGCAAGACCTCGGGAATCGCCCATTACGGCGAATCCGGACCCGTGGTGCCCGGTTCGAGTGGCAGCCGCAGCGCGCGGACGGTGAACGAAATCGCGTGGTACCAGCCGCAGACGAGCAGCAGGTCGAGCGCGCCGTCTTCGCCGATCGCGTCCGTCAGGTCCGCCCAGGTGCGGTCCGCGAGGTCGTGGGTGGCGTGCAGCTCGTCGACGGCTGCGAGGACCGCGCGGTCGCTCGCGTCCCAGCACTCGTCGGCCGGGCCGCCGGTGGCGAGCGAGCGGATCTGGTCGTCGTGGAGGCCGGCCTTCTCGGCGAAGGTCGCGAGGTGCACGCCCCACTCGTAGGCGGCGCCGCAGAGCGCGGTCGTGCGGTCGATGACCAGCTCGCGCTGCCGGACGGTCAGCGCCGACTGCCGCGAGAAGTAGTACCGCCCCCAGTCCGCGACGCCCCTGGCCAGCGCCGGACGGCGGGCCCACACGCGGAAGAGCCCGATCGGCGGCCCGAGCCGGTCGAGCACCTCGGCCGTTCCGGCGTCGAACGGCGGCTCGAGCGGCGCGATCCGCGGCTGCTTCGATTTCAGAGGCATGTCCGGCACGCTAACATCGGCGCTTCGGAAAGGAAAGCAATTGACGACACCCCTACCCGGCCACCCGGTCCGCGGGTCCACGACCGGCCGCCCGATCATGGCGCTGCTCGACCTGCTCGGCAGGCGGTGGACGCTGCGGATCCTCTGGGAACTGCGCGACGACGAGTCGTTGACGTTCCGCGCGCTCCAGCAGCGCTGCGACGGGGTGTCGTCGAGCGTGCTGGCCACGCGGCTGCGCGAACTGGGCGACGCGGACCTGGTCGGCCACGCCGAGGGATACACCCTCACCGAGCAGGGCAGATCGCTGTTCGGGACGCTGGTCCAGCTCGACGCCTGGGCGGCGGACTGGCGGCCGCGTCAGCCTTCGTGAGCCTTGCCCAGCTCGACCGAGCGGTCCTTCGCGGCTTCGATGGCGGCCAGCAGCGCGGCGCGGACGCCGTGCTTCTCCAGCTCGCGGATGGCGTTGATGGTGGTGCCCGCGGGCGAGGTCACGGCTTCGCGCAGCAGCACCGGGTGCTCCTCGGACTCGGCGAGCATCTTCGCCGCCCCGACGGCCGACTGGATGATCAGCTGCCCGGCGAGCGCCCGCGGCAGGCCGAGCAGGATCCCGGCGTCGATCATGGCCTCGACCAGGAAGAAGAAGTAGGCCGGCCCGGACCCGGAGAGCGCGGTGACGGCGTCCTGCTGCCCTTCGGGCACCTCGACGACCTGCCCGACGTGCGAGAGCAGGTCCCGCACGACGGCGAGGTGCTCGGCCGTCGCGTACTTCCCGGCGGAGATGGCGCTCATGGCCTCGTTGACCAGCATCGGCGTGTTGGGCATGACCCGCACGACCGGCACGCCGTCGGCCAGCCGCCGCTCGTAGAGCGAGGTCGGCAGCCCGGCGCACAGCGACACGACCAGCGACGACGGCCCCAGCAGCGGCGCGAGTTCGTCGAGCACGGGCTCGATGTCCTGCGGCTTCACGGCGACGACGAGCACGTCGGCCTGCTTCGCGGCGTCTTCGACCTCGACGCCGCGGACGCCGTACCGGGCGGTGAGCTCTTCGACGCGCGCCGGGTACCGCTCGGTGAAGAGCAGGTCGCCCGGCTGGTGGCCGCCGTGCAGCAGCCCCGAGAGCAACGCCTCGCCGATCTTGCCCGCACCCAGCACCGCGATGACCGTCATGCGGTAAAGCGTGCCAAACGCGGCGGGCAGCCGTGGTGCCGGGGCGCGCTTGCCGTGAACGACTCGTTCAGCTCGCCGGACGCCAGGGCCCCGGCAAAGTCGGGCAGCACGGCCGATCCGCCCGTCCGCGACGACATGAATGAGTCATTCACTTCGCCAGACGACATGAATGACCCATTCACAACATCCCCGCGACGCCGGGCAGACCACACGGCCGGCCTGCGGCCGGTCACCCGCTCGCCGGCGCGACTTTGCCGGGACCCTGTCGCCGGACGCCATGAAAGGGGCGTTCATGGCGTCGCGGCCGGCGCGCAAGCCGAGCCGGCCGTGTCGTGAATGACTCATTCATGGCGCCTGACGACATGAATGAGTCATTCAAGACACCACCGCGAGCCGCGAGCCGCGGCCGAAAGGTCAGCCGCCGGGGGCCGGGGCGAGGCCCAGCTGGCGGGCCTGGCACACCAGCCTGCCCTGGGAGTCCACCACCGTCGCGTCCGAGTCGAACCACGACTCGTGCACCGACCTCGACTCCACCACCACCCGCAGCCACCCGGGCGCCGGCCGCGTGCGCAGCAACGCCGTCAGCTGCACAGTCGGGGCCCACCCGATGCGGCCCAGGTTCATCACCACCGGCGGGTTCACGTCCGAGGCCAGCAGCGTGAAGTACGGGTCGACCAGGCTGTGCCGCGGCCGGACCCACAGCCGCATGCGGGGCGGCTCGCTGGTGCGGCCGGCCAGGTAGCCCGCGGTCGCCGGGTCGAGGCGGACCTCGCAGCCCTTGGCCAGGTTGAACGGGCCCTCCGTGCTCTCCGCCATCGCCAGCGCGCCCGGTGGGGGCTCGGCCGGCATCGCCGGGACGTCCGTCCACTCCGGGCGGCGCATCGGGAGGCGGCCGGTCGTCACGCGCGCCTCGACGCAGCTGCGGCCGCGCTGCTCCAGGCGGACCTCGACGACCGTCGCGCGGCGGCCGACCTTGCGGACGTCCGTGCGCAGCAGCACCGGGCCCAGCGCCGGCGCGTGCAGGAACTCCGCGCTGACGACGAGGGGCTCCGCGTGCGGCTCCCCGCGTTCGTGCAGCGCGGCGATCGCCGCCTTGGCCAGCAGGGCCAGCAGGAAACCCCCGTGCGGGTGCGAGCCGATGGCCCACTCCGCGCGCAGCACCGCGGTGAAGGTGCCGTCCCCCAGCGACCGCGCCGCACTCGCCGTGTCGAAGGACGCGGCGGTGCCGTCCGTTCCGCTCACGAACGCTCCGTGCCGATCGGGGAATCCGGGAGGGGGACGATCAACGCGGGCGACGGGTTCACGGTCCGAACTTTACGGGTTGCACCGGCGGAAATGCAGGCGGGAGTAGTCGTGTCCTGTCGGAACGTGCTCGTTCATTGCCCGAGGTGGAAACGCGCGAACAAAAGCGCCTCCGCCAGATCGCGCACCCGCTGGGCCGCGGTGACCGCGTGCCGGGTGTTGATCTCCAGCACGATCTGGCCGGCGAAACCGCCGCTGACCAGCTTCTCGAGCAGTTCGGCGCAAGGCTGACCACCCCGTCCGGGTACCAGGTGTTCGTCCTTCGGGACGCCGGTGCCGTCCGCCAGGTGGACGTGCGTGAGGCCCTCCCCCATCCGCTGCGCGAGCGCCAGCGCGTCCATTCCGGCTGCCGCTGTGTGGGACAGGTCGAGCGTGTAGTGCCGGAACCCGACGTCCGTGGGGTCGATGGACGGCCGGAATGCCGACACGCGGGAAGTGCGCGAACCGCCGGGCGGCCGCACCTTGAACATGTTTTCCACGGCGATTTCGACGCCGCTCGACTCTTCCAGCTCGTCGACGAGATCACCGAACCCGTCGCCGTAGCGGCGCTGCCAGCGGAACGGCGGGTGCACCACGACCGTGCGGGCCCCGAGTTCGAGCGCGGCCTCGACCGACATCCGCAGCCGGACGACCGGGTCCGGCGACCAGATCCGCTGCGTGATCAGCAGCGACGGCGAGTGGATCGACAGCACGGGCACCCCGGTGCGGCGCGACCAGCGCCGCAGCGCCGAGACGTCCTGGCTGACCGGGTCGGCCCAGACCATCACCTCGACGCCGTCGTAGCCGAGTTCGGCGGCGAGCTCGAAGGCCGCGCCCGCTTTGAGCGGCCACACCGACGCCGTGCTCAGGCCGACCGGCACCGGCTTCTCGTCTGTCACGGGCGCCATCCTGCCTCGTGACCGAGGGTGCGCGACGCCGCCGGGCCGGTAGGGGGACGCGGATCACCGCGTCCCCCGCGGACGTCAGCGGCCGACGAGGAGCAGCGCGGCGGGTGACACCGTCACGACCAGGCCGACCAGCACGGCCAGCACCGTGGTCTGCAGGTCTTCGGCGCGGCGGATCTTCCGCACGATCCAGACCAGCGCGACGACCACCAGCAGCGCCGCGACCAGCGCCGCGGCCGGGATGTTCAGCCACAGCCAGTTGAAGCCGAGCCAGACGGCGGCACCGCCGACCACGCCCATTGCCAGCTGGCCGGCGAGCGCGAGCCACGCCTTGCCCGGCGACGCCGCGGCCGCGGGTTCCGCGACCGGCTCGGGTACGTCGTCGTACTCGTCGTCTTCGTAGCCGTGGCCCTGCTCGTAGCCGTAGTCGTCCTGCTCGAAGTCCGGGCCGTCGGCCGGGTAGCCGTCGGCGAACTCGCGCTCGTACGGCTCGAGGTCGTCCGGGATCGGCGCGCGCGACGCGCGGTCGCCGGGGGCGAACGGCATCGGCGGCGGGTACGCGCCGGTCGGCGGCCCCGCGTCGTAGGCGGCCTGGTAGCCGCTGCTCTCCGGGGCGAACCCTTCGGGCTCGAAGTCGTCCTCGGGGTAGCCGTCGCCGGGCGCGTCGGTGGGCACCGCCGGCATCACGCCGATCTCGGTGTCCTCCATCTGCTCCTTCTGCCGTCGCTTGCGCCAGTTCGCGAGGCCGGGCGCGGAGGGCTCGTCGCCCTTCTTCGACGGCGCGGGCGGCTCGTCGTCGGGCACCGCCGAGAACTGCTCGGTGTACGCCTCCGGCTGGGGCTGCGGACGG
>NZ_JAAGNB010000972.1:0-9928 GCF_010550475.1 Amycolatopsis sp. SID8362 | reverse complement strand
TACCCCGATCTGGTGGGGGCCCGGGGAGTCCCGGCGCGCATCCTGCGGGTGAGCACGCTCGGCGCCGGCGAGTCGGGCGCCCCGGCCGGTGCGGCCCGCCACCCGGTCGCCGTGACGCTGCCGGCCACCGCCACTTCGGCGGGCTTCGAGTTCGACGACGGCAGCGGCGCCGACCTGGTGGTCACCGATGGCATGGCACTGGCCTGGCTGCCGCGGAAGGCCGCCATGGAGCCGGGGGCGAAGGTGCGCGTGCGGGCCTGGAACGCGAAGGACGAACTCGTCTACGACGGGTCGTTGACGCTGTTCTGAGGCCGCAGCCAGCCGGAGGCGTTCGCGCGCAGGGCCCGCTCGTACGAGCCGGTCACGTCGAACTCCTCCGGCAGGTTGCCGGTCAGTTCCAGGGACACCAGCCCGTGCACGATGGCCCAGCAGCCGACCGCGACGGTTTCCGGCGGGACGTCGGAGAAGACGCCGTCGGCGATGGCCCGGCGGATGATCGCCTCCAGGGGCTCCAGCGTCTTGCGGGCCAGCTTCTCGGCGTCTTCGTTGGGCTCGAACCCGGGGACGGACTTGCTGAACATGATCCCGTACAGGTGCGGGTCGGCGAGCGCGCTGGCGCGGTAGGCGCTGCCGAGCGCGACCAGGTCGTCGACAGCGTCGCCGGTCAGCTCGGTGCGCGCCATCCGGGCGCCGAAGCGCCGGAAGCCCTCGGTGTAGAGGGCGTTCACCAGGTCGGGTTTGCTGCCGAAGAGGGAGTACACGGCGGTGGTCGACGTGCCCGCGTCGGCGGCCAGCTTCCGCAGGGAAAGCGCCTTCGGCCCGTCGGCGGCGATCAGCTCGCCGGCGCGGTCGAGGAGCTTCAGCCGGAGCGCTTCGTCGTGCGTACGGGGTCGAGCCATGTACACAGCGTAGTAGAACGCTGTTACGAATGGCCAGGGTGAAGAGTTGACCTGGAGTGCACTCCAGGTCGTAGTGTCGAGGTCATGAGCTACTCGATAGCGGAAGCCGCTCGACGTAGCGGACTGTCCATCGACACCCTCCGGTACTACGAGCGCATCAAACTGCTCGACCCGCCCGCCCGGGACACCGCGGGCCGCCGGGCCTATTCCGACGAAGACCTGAACTGGCTCGGCTTCCTGACGAAGCTGCGCACCACGGGGATGCCCATCAAGAGCATGCGCGAGTACGCGTCGCTGCGCCGCCACGGCGTCGCCAGCGCGGGCCGCCGCAAGGCCTTGCTGGTGGAGCAGCGGCGGTCGGTGGCCGAGCGGATCGCCGAGCTGCAGGGCTGTCTCGACGTCCTCGACTACAAGATCGACAACTACGCACAGGTCGAGCGCAACGTGCTCGGCGTGGAACCGGGCAGGGAGGAAATTTCCGCGTGAAGACCAGGAAGCTCGGCGGACTGGAAGTCGGGGCCCAGGGGCTGGGCTGCATGGGGATGAGCCAGGCGTACGGCGTCCGCGACAACGACGAGGAGTCGATCGCGACGATCCACCGGGCGCTCGAGCTCGGCGTGACGCTGCTGGACACCGCGAACGTCTACGCCAACGGCGTCAACGAAGAACTGGTCGGCCGCGCGATCGCCGGCCGCCGCGACGAGGTCGTGCTGGCCACGAAGTTCGGCATCGTGTGGACCGACGGCGCGATGGGCGCCCGCGGCGACGCGGCGTACGTCAAGCAGAGCTGCGACGAGTCCCTGCGACGGCTGGGCGTCGACCACATCGATCTCTACTACCAGCACCGCGTCGACCCGGACACCCCGATCGAGGAGACCTGGGGCGCGCTGGGCGAGCTGGTCGAGGCCGGGAAGATCCGGTACGCCGGGATTTCCGAGGCGAGCGCCGCGACGATCCGCGCCGCCCACGCCGTGCACCCGGTGACCGCGCTGCAGAGCGAATGGTCGCTGTGGACCCGGGGGATCGAGGGCGAGGTCCTGGACACGTGCCGGGAGCTCGGCATCGGCGTCGTGCCGTTCTCGCCGCTGGGCCGGGGTTTCCTCACCGGCGCGGTGACGTCGGTGCAGGACCTGCCCGAGGACGACATGCGCCGCGGCCTGCCGCGTTTCGCCGAGGGCAACTTCGAGCGCAACATGGCGATCGTCGACGCGCTGCGGAAGCTGGCGGAGGAGAAGGGCGTCACCGCCGGGCAGCTCGCGCTCGCGTGGGTGCAGTCCCACGGCGAGGACGTCGTGCCGATCCCGGGGACCAAGCGCCGCAAGTACCTCGAGGAGAACGTGGCTGCGGCTTCGCTGGAGCTGACCGCGGCCGACCTGGCCGCGATCGAGGCGGCCGCCCCCGCGGACGCGATCGCCGGGGAGCGCTACCCCGAACGCCTCGCCCGCGCCGCCGGCCGCTGACGCGTAGCTTTCACGTGAAAGCGCCCACCTGGGGGCGTCGCTTTCACGTGAAAGCGACGCTCTGAGGCTTTTCTGAGATCTCCGGAGCAGGCTCGGCGCCGATCAAGCGGTCGGTGCCGAGCTTCGGGAGGTCGTCGTGGCGGAGGAAGTGCTCGATTATCTGGTGGTCGGGGCCGGGCCCGCCGGGTTGCAGCTGGGGCAGCACCTCGGGCACGCCGGGCACCGGTACCTGGTGCTGGAGGCCGGTTCCGCGCCCGGCCACTTCTTCGAGACCTTCCCGCGGCACCGGACCCTCATCTCCATCAACAAGAAGCACACCGGGTACGACGACCCGGAACTGCGCCTGCGGATGGACTGGAACTCGATCCTCGCCGACGGCGACGACGACCAGCTCGTCTTCACCGACTACAGCGAACTGCTCTTCCCGGACGCGCCGGACTTCCTGCGCTACCTCGCCGATTACGCGGCGAAGCACCAGGTGAACGTCCGCTACGACACCCGGGTGACGCGCATCCGCCGCGAGCAAGAAAGCGCTCTCTTCGTCCTCACCGCCGGTGACGAGGAGTTCCGGGCGCGACGGCTGATCATGGCCACCGGCGTCACGAAGCCCTACATCCCGCAGTTCCCCGGCGTCGAGCTGATCGACCAGTACGCCGACGTCAGCGTCGACCCCGGCGAGTTCACCGGCCAGCGCGTTCTCGTGCTGGGCAAGGGGAACTCCGCGTTCGAGACCGCGGACAACCTGATCGAGAAGGCCGCCGTCGTGCACGTCGGCGGCCCACGGCCGGTGAAACTGGCCTGGCGCACCCACTTCGTCGGCCACCTGCGTGCCTACAATGCGGGCATCCTCGACATGTACCAGCTGAAGCTCCAGCACGCGATCCTCGACGGAGACGTGCGCGAGGTCCGCAAGGACGCCGACGGCTACCACGTCAAGTTCGCCTTCGCCCGCGCCGACGAGGTGATCAAGGAGATCCGCTACGACCGCGTGATCGGCTGCACCGGCTTCCGCTTCGACGCGTCGCTGTTCGACGAGGACTGCCGCCCGGAGCTGACGATCGACGACCGCTTCCCCGCGCAGACGCCGAGCTGGGAGTCGGTGAACGTGCCCGGCCTCTACTTCGCCGGCACGATCACGCAGGTCCGCGACTTCAAGAAGGCCACCAGCGCGTTCATCCACGGCTTCCGCTACGGCGCCCGCGCGCTGGTCAAGGTGCTCAACGAGCGCAACCACGGCACACCGTGGCCGAACACCGAACTCCCCGCCAAACCGGACGCGCTGACCGACGCGGTGATCACCCGGATCAACCGGACTTCCGCGCTGTACCAGCAGTTCGGCTTCCTCGGCGACGTCGTGGTCGTCGACGGCGACACCGCACGCTACCTCGAAGAGGTGCCGGTGGACCGGGTACTCGACGACCCGCCCGAGGACGCTTACGTCGTCACTCTCGACTACGGCCCGGACCACGACAAGATCGACCCGTTCGACTTCGTCGCGCGCGCCGCGCAGGACCAGGCCAACGACAGCGGCGAAGGCCACTACCTGCACCCGATCGTCCGGCACTACCGCCGCGGCGAGCTGGTCGCGACCCACCACGTCACCGAGAACCTCGAAAACGAGTGGGACAAAGAGGTGCACGTCGAACCGCTGACGGCGTTCTTCTCGCGGGAGCTCTGATGCGCACGATCGCGGAGTTCGAGGCGGCGGCCCGCGAGCGCCTCGACCCGGCGCACTACGACTACTTCGCGGGCGGCGCGCAGGACGAGATCACCGTGGCGGAGAACGAAAGCGCGTTCAAGAAGGTGCGGCTGCTCCCGCGGGTCCTGCGTGGCAGCGACAAACGGGACCTGAGCGTCGAGCTGCTCGGGACGTCGTCGTCCATGCCGATCCTGATCGCGCCCACGGCGTTCCACCGGCTCGCGCACGCCGACGGCGAACTCGCCACGGCCCGGGCGGCGGCGCGGGCGGGCACGATCATGGTCGTCAGCATGGCCGCGACCACGGCGATCGAGGACGTCGCCGCGGCGGCCCGCGAGGTCGCGCCGGACCCGGGCCTGTGGTTCCAGCTCTACCTGCAGCCGGATCTGGAGTTCACCGAGGCGATCGTGCGCCGGGCGGAACGCGCCGGGGTGAAGGCGTTCGTGGCGACCGTCGACTCGCCGGTGCTCGGCCGCCGCGAACGCGACGACCGCAACGACTTCCACGACCTGCCGGCGGGGCTGGTCGTGGAGAACCTCCGGAACATTGGCGAAAACCGCAGCGGCGGCAACGCGAGTCATGTCCGAGACATCGTCATGTCGGCCGGGCTGAACTGGGACCACATCGCGTGGCTGCGGTCGAAGACCAAGCTGCCGGTGCTGATCAAGGGCGTGCTGCACGCCGAGGACGCGCGGCTGGCCGTGCACCACGGCGTCGCCGGCATCGTCGTGTCCAACCACGGCGGCCGCCAGCTCGACACCGTGCCCGCCACCATCGACGTCCTGCCCGACATCGCGGCGGCCGTCGGCGGCGCGATCCCGGTGCTGGTGGACGGCGGGATCCGCCGCGGCACCGACGTCGTCAAGGCCCTCGCACTCGGCGCGGACGCGGTCGCGGTCGGACGTCCGATCGTGTGGGGTCTCGCCGCGGGCGGCCGCGAAGGCGTCACGCAGGTCCTGGAGCTGTTGCGGGACGACTTCGACCAGGCGCTCGCCCTCTGCGGCGGCCGGCACCCGGCCGACCTGACCCCGGACCAGGTGCGGCGATGATCGGCAAAGCGCTGGCCGCGGCCGCCGTCGCCACCGCCCCCGCCTGGCTCCCGGCCCGGGTCGTGGCGTTGCGGATGAAGATCTTCGCGCTGGTCAACGGCCAGGAAACGGTGACCATCCCCGGCGAGCGGGTCGGCGTCGAGGACTTCCGGCGCGTCTACGCCGACCCGGCGGCGAACGGCCGCAGCCGCGGCGCCGCGCTGTCCGACCTGTTCTGGTACTGGCTCGCGCCCGGCCCCGAGGTGCACCAGGAGCACCTCGAACCCGGGCCGCGCTACGACGAGGTCGCCAAGTGCACCCGGCACATCCTCATCCGGTCCAAAAAGGACTCCGAGGAGCTGGCCCGGCGGGTGGCCGCGCACGTCCTCGACGGCGTCGAGCCCGGGCTGGTCCGGCTGCGCGACGAGATGATGCCGATCTGGGCCGAGCTGTACTACGAGCTGGTCTTCGAGGAGCCGTGCCCGCCCGAGGCGCGGGACCTCATCGTGGCGCACGCCGACGACGTCGTCTCGGCGCTGAAGTGCGTGCGGCCACGGAACATGCGCCGCCGGGCCCGGCTGACGAAGTACCTGCGGCGGCGCCTCGCCGACGTCCCGCACCCGCTGCCGCAGTCGCTGACCCCGGCGGAGCAGGCCTATTACCTGCAGGGCACGTTCTTCAACACGGCCGTCGTGCAGATGTCCGAGGCGATGGCGCACCTGCTGATGATCATCGCGAAGTCCCCGGACACCCAGCGGCGCCTCGCCGAGCACCCGGACGACGACGCCTACCTCGACCGCGTCATCGACGACGGCCTGCGCCGGTTCCCGCTGTTCGGCATCGCGCACCGGATCTCCACCGCCGACATCGAGCTGGCCGACCTGACCATCCCGGCGGGCACGGTGCTCTGCTTCAGCTACCCCGAGTTCGCCGCACAGTCCGGAAAGGACGATTTCATCCCGTTCGGTGTCGCGCAGAACCGCGCTTGCCCGGCCCGCGGGCTGGCCCCGCCGACCATGCGCGTGGTGACGCGCGAGGTGCTGCGCCGGTTCAGCCTCGCCTCGACGGCCGGGCACACGCGGTCGATCCCCAACCGCGGCCCGGCGCTGCTCACTCCGCGCGGGGCCCGGCGAAAGCGCTTCCCGCTGGCCTGGCTGGCGGTGCGCGACCGCTGGGAAGACGTCTGGCGCAGCTTCGCCCAGCTCGTGTTCGGCACGTACATGGTCCTCGACGCGCGTCGTCAAGCCCTGTGCACCACCTACTTCGCCGGAGGTAACCGATGAGCCCGTCCGAGGCGGCACCGACGTTCTTCCTCGCCGTGGTGGCGATCCTCGTGGTGGTCCGGCTGGTCTGCCTGGTCGCGGTCAAGCTCGGGCAGCCGCCGGTGGTCGGCGAGATGATCGCCGGCGTGCTGCTCGGCCCCTCGCTGTTCGGGCTGGTGCTGCCGGACGTCCAGGCGGCGCTGTTCCCGGACGCGATCCGCTCGCTGCTCTACGTCGGCGGCCAGATCGGCCTGGTCATCTACATGTTCGGCGCCGGCTACGAGTTCAACCTGAGCACCATCATGAAGTCGCGGAAGTCGGTCGCGGCGATCTCCTCGGCCGGGACACTGGTGCCACTGGCCCTCGGGGTCGGCGTCGCCGTGCTGGGCACGTCGTGGGTCGGCATCGGCAAGGACGGCGTTTCGCTGGTGACGTCGGCCGCGTTCGTCGGGGTGGCGGTGGCGATCACGGCGTTCCCGATGATGGTCCGGATCATCACCGAACGCGGGATCGGGTCGACCCGGTTCGGCTCGCTGGCGCTGGCCTGCGGCGCGCTCGACGACGTCCTCGCGTGGCTGCTGCTGGCGGTCGTGCTGGGGATGCACGCCGGGTCGCTGGGGCCGATCGCGCTCGCCCTCGGCGGCGGGCTGCTGTTCGCGCTGCTGGTGTTCATCGTCGGGCGCCGGCTGCTGACTCGCGTGATGGGCAGCGACCGGGTGAGCGTCGACCAGCGGGTGCTCATCACCGCGATGACGTTGTTCGCGGCCGCCTGGTTCACCGACACCATCGGGCTGTACGCGGTGTTCGGCGCGTTCACCGTCGGGGTGGCGTTCCCGCGCGGCGCGGCCTCCGACGCCGTGCTCGCGAAGATCATGCCGATCGGGTCGATCGTGTTCGTCCCGCTGTTCTTCACCTATTCCGGCCTGAACACCCGGTTCGCGCTGCTCGCCGACCCGAAGCTGCTCGCCTTCGCGCTGCTGACGGTGGCGGTCGCGATCGTCGGCAAGCTGGGCGCGTCCTGGGGCGCGGCCCGGCTGGCGGGGGAGCCGCCGGCGATCGCCACGCGCGTCGGCGTGCTCGTCAACGCCCGCGGGCTGATGCAGCTGATCGCGCTCAACGTCGGGCTCGCCGCCGGGATCGTCTCGCCGGCGTTGTTCACGGTGCTGGTGCTCGTCGCGTTGGTCACGACGATCATGACCGCGCCGGTGCTGGCGTGGCTCGACCGGCGTGATACCCGCAAGGGGAGCAGTGAAGTGCTCTTGATGGCGGAACCGGTGCCGGTAACCGGGAAAAGTTGATAGTTCAAATTTGGAAAATCACTGCCAGTATGGATCCGTGCACGATGGGGCGACGAAAACGCGGGTGCTCGTGGTCGAGGACGACCGCGACCTCGCGGGCATGCTCGCGGAACTGCTCGCCGACGAAGGCTACGAAACCGAGGCGGCGCACGACGGTCAGCGCGGCCTGCACCTCGGGCTCACCGGGCGGTACGACGTGATGATCATCGATCGGCGCCTCCCGGTGCTCGACGGCCTGGAGCTGGTGCGGCGGCTGCGGGCCAGGGCGGTGACCACGCGGGTGCTGGTGCTCTCGGCGCTCGGCGAGCTGGCCGACCGCGTCGGCGGGCTCGACGCCGGCGCCGACGACTACCTCGTCAAGCCGTTCGAGGCCGAGGAACTGCTGGCCCGGTTGCGCGCGCTGGGACGCCGTGACCTGGAAGGCGCGGAGTGCCTCCCGCTCGGCACGGCGGCGCTGGACCTGCGGCGGCACGAGGTCGTGCTGCCGCGCGGCGAGCGGATCACGTTGTCCGGGCGGGAGTTCGAGCTGCTGCGGACGCTGGCGCAGCGGCCGAAGGCGATCCACCCGCGGGCGTCGCTGCGGACCAACGTCTTCGCCGACTCGACCGGGGAGTCCATAGTGGACACGTACGTGTACTACCTGCGGCGCAAGCTCGGCCGGGACGTCGTGCGGACCGTGCACGGCCTCGGCTACCAGATCGGCGCGGTGTGAGACCGCGCGGCGACCCCGAGGACGGGGCCCTGCGGCGGGCGCGGTGGGCGATCACCGCGCAGATCTCCGTGGTCGTGTCGCTGCTCGTGGCGGTCGCGGGCGCGATCGCGTACGGGATGCTGCTGTCCGGCCAGCACGCCGACGCCGACCGCGTGCTGGCCCGCACGATCCAGCTCGGCCCGGCCGAGACCCCGCCCGGCTGCGTCTGGCTGTTCACACCGGTGCTGCACGCCCCCGCGGGATCGCCGCCGGCCGGGATGCCCGTGCATTCGCTGACCGCAACGGTTCCCGCGCCCGGCGACGTCCACACGGAACGACGCGTGATCGGCGCGATGACGTACACGATCCGCGTCGAGAACCGCGGCGGTGTCGTGTCGCAGGCGTACTTCGAAGAGGTCTACCAGATCCAGGACCGCTCGTCGCTGGTGTTCGGCCTCGGCGTCGCGGAGGTGCTCGCGCTGCTCGCGGCGGTGCTGTGCGGACGCGTCATGGCCGGCCGCGCGATCCGCCCCCTGGCCGACGCCCTCCGGCGGCAGCGGACGTTCGTCGCCGACGCGTCCCACGAACTCCGGGCCCCGCTGACCCGCCTGCACACCCGCGCGCAACTGCTGGCGCGGCGCGCGTCGGGCCGCGACGCGGAGGACCTGGACCAGCTGGTCCGCGGCACCCGGGAACTCGGCGAAGTCGTCGAAGACCTGCTGCTGTCGGCGCAAGCGGGCGACCGGCCGTCCCTGGAGCTGGTGGATCTGGGGTCGCTGGCGGAAGAGGCGGTCGCGGCGGAGACGGTCCGCGCGGGACAGGGGCAAGTGAGGCTCGCGGTGACCCGCGAGCGGCGGCCGTACGTCGTCCAGGGCGTCCCGACGGCGTTGCGGCGCGTGCTGTCGGCGTTGCTGGACAACGCACTCGGCCACACCCCACCGGGCGGCTCGATCGAGGTGCGGCTGGGTGTCCCGGACGAGCGGCACGTGGAGCTGCGCGTCCGGGACACCGGAGTCGGCTTCCCGGCGGCGGACGCGGACCGTATCTTCGAGCGCTTCGCCCGAGGCTCCGACGGCGACGGCCGCCGGTTCGGCTTGGGCTTGGCGCTGGTCCGCGAGGTGGTTACGGGCCACGGCGGCACCATCGCGGCGGCGAGCCGGCCTGGCGCGGGAGCGACGTTCACGTTGACGCTCCGGCGGGCCGACGCGGTCAGCGGGGGAGGGTGAGGCGGATCCGCCGAGCCGTTTCCTCGGGCACGCGGTAGAGCAGGCCTTCGATCGCCGCGGCCAGCTCCGGTGCCGGGGTGGTGAAGATCGCGGCCGACTGCGCGAGCCAGGCGCGGAGGTCGCGGTCGGCGTCGTCGCCGAGGTCGTCGTCCCGCAGCAGTGCGAGGTCGGTGTGCAGCCGCCGCCAGGTGTTGCTGCCGCGCAGGACAGCGGCGGCCGCCCGGCGCGTGTGCAGCGGCCGGTCCTCGGCGAGCAGTTCCCCCACCTCGACCGGCTTGCCCCGCAGGAACGCCACCACCTGCCGCGTCACCGCGGGCGACGGGTCGCTGAGCAGCGGCCGCACCGACGGCGAGTCCGGCGCGACC
>NZ_JAAGNB010000912.1:0-15112 GCF_010550475.1 Amycolatopsis sp. SID8362 | reverse complement strand
CACAGCTCGGTCAGCCGCAGCACGACCTTGTGCCGTGCGGCGGCGGGCGGGTCGTCGTAGGCGATCTCGCAGGCCGCCCGCAGGCAGGGGCCGATCCGCTGGTGCAGGTCGGCCGCGTCGAGCCCGCGGCCGCGGCGCAGTTCGTTCAGTTCGCGCACGAACGGGAACGAGGTTTCCGACGTCATCCCACCCCCTTCCGCGCCGCCGGTGGAAAGAGCTGCCGACATTACCAGCGGCCGCGAGCGGGGGTGACGTGACAAATCCCGGACACGCGATCAGCGGAATGCCCGGCCGGCCGGCCCCCCGCGTGCCGGCCGGCCGGGTTCCCACCGCGGGCTCAGCGGGCCCCGAAGATCAGGGCCCAGATCGAGTGGCTTTCCATCACACACCTCCTCATCGCAGCACCCAGGCCGAGGCGGGCAGTGGCGGCTCGCCGCGGGAAAAACCCGCGACGGCATCGGGCACGAACACGGCGAAAGGCCGATTTCACGAAAACCCGCCGTGGCGTTCCGGACGAGCACTCCCCGGCCTCGTTCGAAAAGGGAATCCCGGCCGGGGGCATCGCATTCATTTCCCGGCCGGGTTCCAGCATCGCCGGGTCGCAGCGGTCGTCAGATGCCCGCTGTCACTGCCCTTGTGTGCCGTTTGGCTCAGAACGGGCGAAGGCCTCCAGCACGCGCGGCTTGCGGATCAGGATCCGGCGCCGGCCGGTCTCGACGATCCCGCGCTCGCGCAGCACGCGCAGCGCGCGGGCGACGGTCCGCCGGGCGGCGCCGACCTGGGCGGCGATGTCGGTCTGCGAGAGCGCGGCCTCGATGACCACGCCCTCCGGGACGGACCGGCCGTGCTCGTCGGCCAGCCGGAGCAGGTGCACCGCGACCCGCCGGGTGACGTCGAGGGCCGCCGAATCGACCCTGGCGGACTCGGCGTTGCGGAGCCGGGCCGCGACCGTCTTGATCGTCGCGATGGCGATCTCGGGCCGGGCGTGCAGGACGTCGATGAACTGCGCGCCGGTCAGCTGGAAGACGGTGCAGGGTTCGATCGCGCGGACCGACGCCGTGCGCGGGCGCCCGGTCACGGCCGCGAGGTCGCCGAGCACCTCGCCGGGGCCGCGGAGCCCGAAGAGCACTTCGCGGCCGTCTTCGACGATCGCGGAAACCCGCACCCAGCCGGAAACGAGCACATGGACGTGGTCGGAGGGGTCGCCTTCCATGAGCACGACGTCGTTCGCCCGGAACCGCCGCCGGGTGCCCCTGGCGAGCAGGTACTCGCGGTCGGCGTCGGCGAGGTAGGCCAGGAGCGCCCCGTCCGCCGTGTCGTCGTGCCCGTTCATCGCCCCGATCCCCGCTCCGCTCCGGATGCCCACCGTAACCCGGCGTGGCGGCGTTGGGCGAGCACCGGAACCGATAGGGTCGCCGCGTGGACGTGGAGATCTACACCGACGGCGCGTGCAGCGGGAACCCCGGACCGGGCGGCTGGGGCGCGGTGCTGCGCTACGGCAAGCACGAGCGCGAGCTGTACGGCGGCGAAGCCACGCCGACGACGAACAACCGGATGGAGCTGACCGCGCCGATCCGGGCACTGGAGACCCTGACGCGGCCGTCGCAGGTGCGCGTGTTCACCGACAGCACGTACGTCCGCAACGGCATCACGCAGTGGCTGCCCCGCTGGAAGAACAACGGCTGGCAGACGGCGGCGCGCGAACCGGTCAAGAACGCGGACCTCTGGCAACGCCTCGACGCGGCGATCGGCGAGCACCAGGTCGAATGGCTGTGGGTCAAGGGCCACGCGGGCCACCCGGAGAACGAGCGAGCCGACCGGCTGGCGGTGCGCGGGGCGCAAGAGGCGCGGGAGAGCGGGAAACCGGTCAACGCCGGTTAGTCCGGAGTGGATGATCGCTCCGCCGTTCGGGCGATCGGTGTTCCACCCGCCGCGGGTTCCGTCGCAGAATCGGACCTTCCGGACCGGGGAGGGAACGGGATCTCACGATGGTGCGCATGGTCGGCGGCAAACCGCGGCCGTTCGGGGACGACAAACCGAAGAAAGGGCGGGTCGCCCTGCTCACCGCCGCGATCGTCGGCGCCGCGGCCGCCGGTGGCACCGCGATCAGCGCGGGCGGCAGCACGGCTTCGGTCGGATCCGGCGGCGGATCGTCGCTCAAGGCCCGCGGTTCGAGCAAGGAATCGGCTCGCAAGGGCAGGCACGAGGAAGCGATGACGCGCCTCGGCCTCAAGAAGATCAAGAAACTGGCCAAGCGCGAACTGAAGTGCGCGCCGTACGCGTTCGGCCAGGTCCAGGACTTCTTGGTGCGCCACCCGTGCAAGGCGCTCACGCGGATGCTGCTGGCTGTCGGCGACGAGGGCGGGAACACCGTGGTCGTGACGATCGCCTGGGTCCGGATGCCGAAGACCGCCGAGGCCCGCGACTTGCGGAAGCTGACCGATCGCGACGGGACCGGAAACATCTACGCCTTGCCCGACGCCCTGCTCGAACGTTCAGGCATCCGGTTCACCGGTGACCACTACGCCTCCCGGCTCGACGGTGCTCTCTTGGTGATCGCCGAGGCGACGGGCGGCAACGGCCACCCGGACCCGGTCGTGCTCCAAAACGCCGCGGACGTCGCAGTGGAGTTCCCGGCGCCGTGAGGCCGTTAGTCCCCAATGGACGGTCGTGGCACAATTCCCCCGTGTCTCCAGCCTCGTGCCCGTGTGGTCTCGCCGAGTCCTACGCCGCCTGCTGCGGCCGGTTCCACACCGGGGCGCTCGCCGCGCCGACGGCCGAACTGCTGATGCGGTCGCGGTTCAGCGCGTTCGCCGTCGGCGACACCGCGTACCTGCTGCGGACCTGGCACCCGGACACCCGGCCGCGGCGGCTCGAGCTCGATCCCGGGCAGGAGTGGACGCGGCTGGAGATCCTCGGGCGGACCGGCGGGGGCCTGCTGCACGCCGAGGGCACGGTCGAGTTCCGGGCGCACTACCGCCACCGCGGGCGCGACGGGTTCCTGGAAGAGAACAGCCGCTTCCGGCGTGACGACGGCCACTGGGTCTACCTCGACGCCGAAGCCTGAAACCCGTCCCGCGCACCGCCGCCGTCGTGCTAAACAGTGCGGCGATGGGAAAACTGACGCGCCGCGCCCGGGCCAAAGCGGACTACCTCGGCTTCCTCGGCGCCCGGGAATGGCCGCTCGCGGCGTCGGGGCTCGGGGTGCTGCTCGGGGTCGTCACCATCCTGCCGAGCGCCATCGGCGTGGTGCTCTCGGTCGTCGCGCTCGCCCTCGGCGTCGCCACCTTCACCCGGGACGTGCGGCTGCTGCGCCGCCGGTGGGCCGGGTTCGAGTTCACGACCATCGCCGCGCCCTTCCCCACCGCGGAGCTGCCGCCGCCCTCGGCGTACCCGCGAGCCGAGTACGTCGCCGTGCCCGCCCGCGGAACCGCGCTGGTCAGCGCCGCGATCGACCGTGACCTCTGGACCGGGCGGCACACCGTCGAGGTCGCCGAGGAGCCCTACCGGCTGCCGGCCTCGCTCAAGGCGACCGCGCCGCACGTCCTCCCGCTGCGGGCCCGCGGCAGGCTGCTGTTCAACGGCCCCGTCGTCGGCATGCGCGGCGACCCGCTGCCCGCCGCCGGTGCGCGGCCCGCGCCGATCCGGCTGCACCGGGCCCGGTTCTTCGACGCCGTCTGCTCGAACGAGCTCGGTACCCTGCGCATCACCCGCGCCGACACCGGCGAGGAGTACGACCTGCGCAAGGCCGAGCTCACCGACTCCGCGGGCGCGCTGCGCGAGCTGAGCAGCAGCTCACTGGCCGACCACGTCGGCGTCTCCACGGTCGCGTTCACCACCGACGGGAAGCTCGTCACCGTCCGGCAGTCGGCCCTCAACGCCGTGAGCGGGCTGCTGCTCGCGCCGTCGGGCAGCGGCTCGCTCGAACCCCGCGACCTGCGCACGCCCGACGGCGGCACGCGACGGCTGCTGCACACCGCGGTCCGCGCCGGGATGGAGCGCGAGCTGTGCGAGGAAAGCGGTCTCACGCCCGACGACGTCCGCGGGACGAAGGTCGTCGGGTTCGCCCGCTGGATGGACCGCGGCGCCAAGCCGGAGTTCTTCGGGCTGACCGAGCTGGCGGTCGACAGCGCGGAGGTCGCCCGGCGCCGCCCGGTCAGCGGCGAGCGGCTCTACAGCGCCGGCCTGACGCTCTTCGACGTCGACCTCGCCGCGATCGGCGCCGCGCTGGCCGGTGGTGTCCCGCTCAGCGAGGCACTTCCTCAACGGCTCTGGGAAGACGGCTCCCTGCCGCTCCTGCTGGCCCTGCGTGCCGCGGGGGCGTGGCAGGCCGCCCGCGTCTGACGAAACGCCCCTGTTCTCCACGTGATCGGCCCGCTACGATCGTCCGCAATTGTTAGGGAACTTTACTAACGAAAACCCCGTCCCTCGCCGCCGCGGTGCCTAGGAGGCGCGCTAGTGAGTCATCGGCAGAGAAGAACACGGACGACACTGCTGTCGGCGGTCGCCTTGGCCGTCGCGGTGAGCGGGGCGGCCGCCCCGGCCGCCACCGGGCAGGAGCAGGCGAGAGCGACCGTCGCGGCCGCGAGCCCGGCCACCGCCGTACCCGGCTTCCTGATCCAGACGTCGGCGCAGGTCAGCGACGACTCGGCCGTCTCCAAGCCGGGGTACAACACCTCGGGCTGGTACCCGGTCGGCCCGCGCTCGACCGTCTACGCCGGCCTGCTGGCCAACGGCAAGTACGCCGACCCGTTCTACTCGACGAACATGAAGAACGTGCCCACCGCGGACTTCCAGGTCCCCTGGTGGTACCGCACCGACCTCACGGTCGCCGACACCACCCAGCGCACCTACCTCGACTTCAGCGGCGTGCTGTCCAAGGCCGACGTCTGGGTCAACGGGACGCGGGTCGCCGACAAGACGCAGGTCACCGGCGCCTACACGCGCCACGACCTCGACATCACCGCGCTGGTGAAGGCGGGCACGAACAGCGTCGCGTTCAAGGTCTACCCGAACGACCCGAACAAGGACCTGTCGATGGGCTGGATCGACTGGGCGCAGACCCCGCCGGACCAGAACATGGGCATCGTGCGAGACGTCCTCGTCCGGCGCAGCGGCCCGGTGGCGCTGCGCGGCGGCCACGTCGTCACGAAGCTGACCGGCCTGACCCACGCCGACCTGACGGTGAAGGCCGACGTCCGCAACGACTCCCCGGCCGCAGTGTCCACGACCGTCTCCGGCACGGTCGCCGGCAAACCGATCAGCCAGACCGTGAGCTTGGCGGCGAAGGAGAAGAAGACCGTCACCTTCGGAGTGATCGGGATCGACAACCCGCAGGTCTGGTGGCCGGCCGGGATGGGCGGGCAGCCGCTCTACGACCTCGACCTGACCGCGGCCGTCGGCGGGACGGCGTCGGACACCTCGCACTCGAGCTTCGGCGTCCGCCAGGTCACGGCGAACAAGAACGCCAGCGGCGGCCGGGCCTACACGATCAACGGGCGCCCGCTGCTGATCAAGGGCGGCGGCTACTCGCCGGACCTGTTCCTGCGCTGGAACGAGCAGTACGCGGCCGACAAGCTCGCCTACGTCAAGGACCTCGGGCTCAACACCGTGCGCCTGGAAGGGCACATCGAGCCGGACGAGTTCTTCGACCTCGCCGACCGGATGGGCGTGCTGACGCTGCCCGGCTGGGAGTGCTGCGACAAGTGGGAGGGCCAGGTCAACGGCGACGAGAAGGGCGACCCGTGGACGGCCGCGGACTACCCCGTCGCAAAGGCGTCGATGACCGCGGAGGCCGAGCGCCTGCGCGACCACCCGAGCGTCATCTCCTTCCTCATCGGCAGCGACTTCGCTCCCGACGCGACCATCGAGAAGAACTACCTCGACGCGCTGAGCGCCGCGGACTGGCCCACCCCGGTGGTCCCGGCCGCGTCGGCGAAGTCGTCGCCGCAGCTCGGCTCGTCCGGCATGAAGATGAACGGCCCGTACGACTACGTCCCGCCGAACTACTGGTACGACAAGGCGCACGGCGACCTCGGCGGCGCGTGGGGCTTCAACTCCGAAACCAGCGCCGGGCCGGACATCCCGACCGTGGACACGCTCAAGCGGATGATGTCGGCCGGTGAGCTGGACACGATGTGGAAGAGCCCGTCGAGCCCGCAGTACCACCGGTCGTCGTCCTCGACGTTCGCCAACCTGAAGCTCTTCGGCGACGCGCTGACCGCCCGCTACGGCAAGCCGGGGAGCCTGGACGACTTCGTCCGCAAGGCGCAGCTGGCGCAGTACGAGAACGTCCGCGCCGAGTTCGAGTCGCATTCGCGGAACTTCAGCGACAGCTCGAACCCGGCCACCGGGATCATCTACTGGATGCTCAACAGCGGCTGGACGTCGCTGCACTGGCAGCTGTTCGACGCCTACCTCGACCAGAACGGCTCGTACTTCGGGGCCAAGAAGGCGAACGAGCCGCTGCACATCCAGTACTCGTACGACACGAAGTCCGTCGTGGTGGTCAACCACAACCACGACGCGGCGTCGGGCCTCACCGCTCGCGTGCAGCTGTTCAACCTGGACGGGACTTCGAAGTACGACCAGTCGAAGGCCGTGTCCGTGGGCGGTGACGGCGCGAAGACGACCGCGCTGACCATCGGCTCGGTGAGCGGGCTGTCGACGACGTACCTGGCGAAGCTGGTGCTCACCGATTCGTCGGGCAAGGAGGTCAGCCGGAACGTGTACTGGCTGTCCACCAAGTCCGACACGCTGAACTGGGGCGCGAGCGACTGGTACTACACGCCGCAGTCGGCCTACGCGGACCTGACCGGGCTGAACAGCCTGGCCCAGGTGTCGCTGGGCTCGACCGCCACCTCGACGGCGAACGCCGACGGCACCACGACGACCAAGGTGACGCTGACGAACCCCGCGTCCGGCAAGGTGCCGGCGTTCTTCGTCGACGCGCACGTCCTCGGCGCGGCGGGCGCGCCGGTCCTGCCGGTGCGGTGGACCGACAACCAGGTCAGCCTCTGGCCGGGTGAGTCGACCACACTGACGGCGACGTACCGGACCGCGGACCTCAAGGGCGCCAAGCCGTCCGTGCGGGTCGCGGGCTGGAACACCGGGACGAAGACGATCCCGGCGGACGGCACGGCGGGCCCCGGCACGCCGGCCGACTACCAGGCCGAGGACGCGACCATCATCAACGGCGTCGCGGAGTCCAACCACCTGGGCTACACCGGCACCGGGTTCGTCAACTACGACAACGCGACCGGCAGCGCGGTGGAGTTCACCGTGACGGCGGCCGCGGCGGGACCGGCGAACGTCGTCCTGCGGTTCGCCAACGGCACCACGACGAACCGCCCGATGGACATCTCGGTCAACGGCACGAAGGTGGCGTCCGGGGTGGCCTTCGGCGGCACCGGGAACTGGGACACGTGGCAGACGGTCACGGTCCCGGTCACGCTGCCGGCTGGCACTTCCAAGATCAAGGCGACCGCGACGACCGCCAACGGCGGCCCGAACGTCGACAAGATCACCGTCTAGTTCTCGACCGAGGGCGGCACTTTCACGTGAAAGTGCCGCCCTCGGTCATTCCCAGAGGAGGCGTTGGGCGCGATCCGGGTCGGAGACCGTCGTCGAGACGTCGTCGAAGAGGCGCGTGACGCGGTCCTGCGGGCGGTAGCGGGGCCAGCCCGGGTCGCCCGTGGCGATGAAGCGGACCCACGCGGCGAACATCTCCGTCGCCATCGCCTGCATCCGCTCGGCCGGGAACGTCCGGCCGGCGAATAGGAACCGCCAGTTGCGGTTGCGGATGTCGTCGAACACCAGCGGCAGGTCCAGGCCGTGCGGCGCGCCGAGGCCGCGGCCGCGGGGGGCGATGCGCCAGTCGAGCCGGTACATCCAGGCGTTCGGCTGCTTCTCGGCGAAGCGGATCGCCGGGATCCACCAGTCCCCCGCCGTCAGCGCGCGGTTGCGGATCTGGTCCTCAGGCCAGTCGAATAGGTCGTTATACGCTGCGACGGCCTTCTCGATCTCCTCGGGACTCAGCATCGTCGAGCCGACCCCCAGGAGCTTCGCGCAGCCGGACTGCAGCCAGCTGAACAGGTCTTCCTCGTCGGCCGTCGTCCCGATGAGCAGCGGGACCTCGCGGACGGCGTCCAGCGGACGCTCCGGGAGCAACTCGTCGCCGACGACCACGCGGTACGTCACCTTGGTCCCGGACACCGCCGAAACCCGTTGCTGGGCTTCGAGAATCCGCGTCACGGGGAGATCGGCCAAGTCCTCGGGCGCGGCGTCCAGTTCGGCGAGGACCGCCGAGGCGATCGCGGCACCTTCGGCCGGGGTATGCACGACCGAACCGACGCCGGTGCCGCTCTGCACGATCGCCTGGTGCACGAGCCCCCGGGTGGCAGGCACCGCGAGCAGCGTCCCGACGGTCCGGCCGCCGTTGGACTGCCCGGCGAGCGTCACGCGGCCCGGGTCGCCCCCGAACGCGGCGACGTTGTCCCGCACCCACTCCAGCGCCGCGACCTGGTCGCGCAGGGACAGGTTCGAGTCGGCGACGCCGGGCAGGTGCAGCATCCCGAGCACGCCGAGCCGGTAGGCGACCGTCACGACGACCACGCCGGCGCGCGCGTACGCGGACGCGTCGAACTGGTGCGGCGCGCCCATCACGCCGCCACCGCCGTGGATCCACACCAGCACCGGGTACGAGCCGGGTGCCGCGGGCGCGTAGACGTTCAGGTAGAGGCAGTCCTCGTCGCCGGTGAAGCCGCGCCCGGTCAGCTCCGGCTGCGGCGCCCGCGGGGCCCAGTCGGTCGCTTCCCGGACGCCACTCCACGGCGGCACCGGCCTGGGCGCGCGAAACCGCAGCTCCCCCACCGGCGGCTCCGCGTAGGGGACGCCGAGGAACGTCCGGACCCCGTCGTGTTCGGTCCCGCGCAGCGCGCCGGCCGCGATCTCCACCGTCGTCACGCGGCCCAGCCTACGAACTTGCCCTGGAGCGCGCTCCAGCGTGTTGACTACCAGCCATGAGCGCAGCCGAAAACAAGCAACTGCTGAGAACCGCCTTCGACGCCTGGGCCACCGGCGACATCCGCCCGCTGATCGCCGCCATGGCCGACGACGTCACGTGGACCGTCAGCGGCCACAACAGCTGGTCCGGCAGCTTCGTCGGCAAGGACTCGGTCCGCCGTGACCTGCTGGGGCCGCTCGGCGAGCAGTTCGAGGGCACCTACACCAGCACCGCGAGCCGCTTCGTCGCCGAAGACGACGTCGTCGTGGTCGAAACGCGGGGCAGCGTCGCGACGAAGACCGGCGCGCGCTACGACAACCGGTACTGCTTCGTCTTCCGGCTCGCGGGCGGCCGGATCCGCGAGATCACCGAATACATGGACACGCAACTGGTCGCCGAAGTGCTCACCGAGCTGGCCAGGTGACGCCCGCCGCGGCGGGCGGGTAATGATTACCCCGTGCACATCGCGGCAGAGATAGTGGCGCTGGTCGTGACGGTCCTCGTCGTCAGCGCCGTGGCGCGGCGGCTGGACTGGTCGGCCCCGCTGTGCCTGATCGTCGTCGGCGTCGTCGCGTCGTACGTCCCCGGCGTCCCCGAGTACCACCTCGACCCCGAGGTCGTCCTGCTCGGCCTGCTGCCGCCGCTGCTGTACTCGGCGGCCATCCAGACGTCGCTGGTCGACTTCCGGAAGAACCGCGGGGCGATCGGGCTGATGTCGGTCGGGCTGGTCGTGTTCACCGCGCTCGGCGTCGGGCTCGTCGCCTGGGCCGTGATCCCCGGCCTCCCGCTGGCCGGCGGCATCGCGCTGGGAGCGATCGTGGCCCCGCCGGACGCGGTCGCCGCCAGCGTCGTCGCCCGCCGGGTCGGGATGCCCCGCAAGCTGATCCGGCTCCTGGAGGGCGAAAGCCTCTTCAACGACGCGGCGGCGCTGGTCGCCCTCCGCACGGCGATCGCCGCGCTGGCCGGGTCGGTCAGCCTCTGGCAGGTCGGCGCGGACTTCTTCCGCGCGGCCATCGGCGGCGCCGTGGTCGGCCTGGTCGTCGGGTTCGTGGCCGCGTTCATCCGCGCCCGGCTGAACGAGCCGGTGCTCGACACCGCGCTGTCGTTCGCCGTGCCGTTCATCGCCTACATCCCGGCGGAGGCGATCCACGGCTCCGGGGTGCTCGCGGTGGTCATCGCCGGGCTCATCCTCGGGCACAAGGCCCCGCAGATCCTGTCCGGCTCGACCCGGCTGGCGTCCCGGCTGAACTGGCAGACCATCGCCTTCCTGCTGGAGAACATGGTCTTCCTGCTGATCGGGCTGCAGCTGCGGCGGATCCTCGCGGAGGTCGGCGAGAGCGGGCTGTCGCTGCTGACGCTGACCTGGATCTGCGTCGCCGTGCTCGGCGCGACCATCCTGACCCGGATGCTGTGGCTGATCGGCATCGGCACGGTCAAGCGGCTCGAACGGCGCCTGCTGCCCGGCAAGCCCCGGGCGAAGATCTGGCCGTGGCGCTACTCGGCGGTGATCTCCTGGGCGGGCATGCGCGGGGTGGTGACGCTCGCGGCCGCGTTCGTGCTGCCCGCCGACACCCCGCAGCGGGCCGTGCTGGTGCTCGCCGCGTTCGTCGTCGTGGCCGGCACGCTGGCCGTCCAGGGCATGACGCTGCCGACGCTGATCCGGCGGCTGCGGCTGCCGCGGCCCGACCCGGCGGAAGACGCGCTGCAGGAGGCGGCCGTCCTGCACGACATGACCCGCGCGGCGCTGGCGAAGCTGGAGGAGATCCGGCAGCCCGACGACCCGCCGGAGATCATCCAGCGCCTGCGCGACCGGCTGCAGCACCGCGCCGACTCGGCGTGGGAGCAGCTCGGCAGGCAGAGCGCGCTGGCCGAGACGCCGAGCGACGCCTACCGCCGCCTGCGGCTGGAGCTGCTCGACGTCGAGCGCCGCCAGTTCCTCAAGGCCCGTGACAGCGGCAGCGCCGACGACGACGTCCTGCGGCGTGTCCTGGAACGGCTCGACATCGAAGAGTCCATGCTGGACCGCGACGAGGAAGAGCCCGAGGTGGAAGGCCGCGAGCTGCGCACACCGGCCGCGACCGCCGGTTCGTGCAAGCACCTGGCCCACGAGTGGGTCGAGAAGGACCCCAGCTCGCCGGACACGTGCGCCGCCTGCGTCGCCGAGGGCACGACCTGGGTGCACCTGCGGAAGTGCCTCAAGTGCGGCAACGTCGCGTGCTGCGACTCCTCGCCGCGGCGCCACGCCACCCAGCACTTCCACGAATCCCGCCATCCGGTCATGCGCAGCTTCGAGCCGGGCGAGACGTGGCGGTGGTGTTTCGTGGACAAGCAACTCGGCTAGGCTCCGCCTTCCTCCCCACCACCACCCTCAACGGAGGCGCTTCGCGCCGCTGTACCGTCTCCAGCATGAGCACGCCCGAGCAGGAGATCGAGTACCGCCAGCACCGCTTCAGCCCGCCCCCGGGCGCGACGGAGATCTTCCTGGTGCGCCACGGCGAGTCGGCTCCCGCCCGCGGGGACAACCCGTTCGAGCTGGTCGACGGCCAGGCCGACCCGGAGCTCGCGCCCGACGGCCGCGACCACGCCCGGCGCGTCGGCGACCGGCTGGCGGGCGAGCGGATCGACGCGATCTACGTGACGACGCTGCGCCGCACGGCGGAGACCGCGGCGCCGCTGGCCGAGAAGCTCGGGATCACCCCCGTCGTCGAGCCGGACCTGCGCGAAATCCACCTCGGCGACTGGGAGAACGGCCTCTTCCGCAAGTACAGCGCCGACGGCCACCCGATCATCGACCGGCTGTGGGCCGAGCAGCGCTGGGACGTCATCCCGGGCGCGGAGTCCGACGAGGCGTTCGGCGCCCGCCTGCGCGGCGCGCTGACGCGGATCGCGGCCGCGCACCCGGACCAGCGCGTCGCCGTGTTCACCCACGGCGGCGTGATCGGCGAGGTGTTCGCGCAGGCCAGCCGCGCGGTCGAGCGGTTCGCGTTCCTCGGCGCGGACAACGGCTCGATCTCGCACCTGGTGCTGCACGGCGACACGTGGATTGTGCGGCGCTTCAACGACACCGCGCACCTGGCTACGCCGCTCGGCTGAGCTTCCCGGCCGCGACGAACTGCACGGTCACCAGGATCGAGAGGGCCTCGGCGGCGAGCAGCCCGATCAGCACCAGCACCTGCGTCAACCCGGCTTCGACCGGGCCCGCGCCGCCCAGCAGGACGCCGACGTAGGCGCCCGGGAGCGTCACCAGGCCGACCGTGCGGGTCTGATCGAGCACGGGAATGAGGGCGTGCCCGGCACTCGGGCGGCAGATTTCGAGGGCGGCCGGGCGCGGCAGGAAACCGAGGGCGAGCGCGGCTTCGTACTCGCCGTGGCGGGCCTTCAGCTCGTCGAGGGCGCGGCGCGCGGCCTGCGAGGTCGCGGTCATCGCGCCGCCGATCACGATGCCGGCGACGGGCACGACCGAGATCGGCTTCAAGGGGACGACGCCGGCGCCGAGGACCAGGCCCAGCACGGGCGCGACCCCGGCCGCGATGGCCAGCGCCGTCCACGGCAGGTTCGCCCAGGTGCCGGCGCGGCGGGCCGACGTCACGGCGGCGATGCCGAACATGAGCAGCACGAACAGGCCGGTGAGCGGGAACGAGCGCAGGACCGCGGTGATCACCAGCGAGACGGCGGCCAGCTGCGCGACCGCACGGGCGGCGGCGATGAGCACGTCACGGCCACGGCCGAGCCCGCCCAGCCGGACGACGGCGGCCCCCGCGACGGCGAGCAGGACCAGCACCGCCACCAAGGCGGGCCCGAAGGTGATCGCGGCGTCGTTCACGCCGCGATCTTCCCGGTTAAACGGCGCAGCTGAAGAGCCGCCCCGCCTCGGCGACGGTCTTGTCGGCGACCACGACGCCGTCGACGAGGATCCGGCAGCGCAGCTCGCCGGGCCCGGGGTTCTGGGCGGCGATGCTGTAGAACTCGGTGCGGTCGGCGGGGCCGGTCCGGGTGAACGTCACCGACCAGGGCGTCGACACCTGGGCCCGCTGCGCGAGCGCCGAGCCCGCAGCGGTGTAGGTGACGTTGCGGGCGCCGTCCGAGCCGAGCAGTTCGTAGACGACGGTGCGGCTGACGGTTCGGACGGCGGCCGGCGCGACCGGCGCGGCCACCGGCTCCTTCGGGGCGGGCCCGCGGGTGGACCGCGGCACGATGAACGACGTCACCGCGAAGGCCGCAGCGAGCACACCCAGGACCACGACGACACTCCCGGCCGTCCGGGCGCGGTGTTCGCGGGTCGCGGTGGGAACACCCATGGAGAGGTCTTCTCTCGTCGCGCGCACTTCCGTCGAGTGCGTCGCCTATATCTCGCCGTGACCTAACTCCGCGTTAGCTGCCCGTGCCGAGAAGTTCGACTTTCACCCGAACGGGTGTGACGCGGATTTTGTCGGACCCCGGGTGCATGATCGGGGTGTGTACGAAGAGGCGGCACCACCGGAGCGCCTGGCGGGCGTGGCGCGCTGCGTGTGGCGATCGGCTTCGGCGGGCCCGAAGCGGATCGTCCCGGACGGCTGCCTCGACCTGGTGGTCGGCGACGGCGAGGCGTTCATCGCGGGCCCGGACACGGCGGCGTGGTCGTCGGTGACCCGTGCAGGGGCGGAGCTGCACGGGCTGCGGTTCGTGCCTGGCCGCGCGGGCGCGGTGCTCGGGGTGGCGGCGGACGAGCTGCGGGACAGCCGGGTGCCACTGGCCGAGCTGTGGGGCCGCGAGGGCGAGCTGCTGGCGGAGCGGTTGCTGGCGGGCGAGGTGACGCCGGCGGAGGCGGTGGCATCCCGGCTGCCGGAGGTACCCCCACCGGACCCGGCGGTGGCGGAGCTGGTGACTCGCCTGGCGGCGGGCGTGTCCCGGGTCGCCGACGCGGTGGCGCTGCTCGGACAGCGCGACCGGGACCTGGCAGACGCCTCCGGACCACTCGCCGGGCCGAGCGGAGACCCGGGGCTCGCCGCGGCCGCTTTCGC
Source organism: Amycolatopsis sp. SID8362 (assembly GCF_010550475.1). Lineage (NCBI taxonomy): Bacteria > Bacillati > Actinomycetota > Actinomycetes > Pseudonocardiales > Pseudonocardiaceae > Amycolatopsis > Amycolatopsis sp. SID8362. The sequence continues at coordinate 1,108 of NZ_JAAGNB010000912.1, read as the reverse complement.
CGACCCGGACCGAGGCCACCCCTCCGCACCACTCACCCTGCCCAACGGAGACCCGGCGCCCGCCGCAGCCGCTCTCGCCCACCCGGCCCCAGGCCACGCCTCCGCACCACTCGCCTGGCCGAACGGAGACCCGCGCCTCGCCGCAGCCGCTCTCGCCCACCCGGACCGAGGCCACCCCTCCGCCGCGAAGTCGCCGGATCTCGCAGCCGAGCGCGTCGAGGATCCTCCCTCCACCGTCGAACGGCGGCTGCGCCGTCGGTTCGTCCAAGCCGTCGGCTACGGCCCCGCCACCTACCTCCGCGTCAGCCGCTTCCAACGAGCCGTCGCCCTCGCCCCGCACTCCCCGGACCTCGCCTCCCTCGCCGCCTCCGCCGGGTACTCCGACCAGGCGCACCTCAGCCGGGATTGCCGGGCGCTCACCGGGCTCACCCCGCGTGCCTACCTCCACTGTGGACACCACTCCGCGTGATCGGCTCCATTCGGCGTAACCCCGCGCGGGCAACCGGAAGTGGGACGTTCACCCCGCTGGGTAAGCGGACGGTTAACACTACCGGGAGCGCTATCCTCCCCCTCGACGAGTGATCAGGGAGGGCGTGTGGCCACCATCAGCGACGTCGCCGCGAGGGCCGGTGTCTCCACGGCGACCGTGTCGCGCGCGCTCAACGGGAAGTCCACTGTGGACCCCACGCTGGCCGCGCGGGTGCAGGCGGCGGCCGCCGAGCTCGGGTACCACCCGAACGGGCTGGCGCGGAACCTGCGGCGGCAGGAGACCGCCGTGCTCGCGCTGATCATCTCCGACGTCGAGAACCCCTTCTTCACCGCGATCGCGCGCGGCGTCGAGGACCTCGCGCAGCGGTCCGGCTACTCGGTCGTGCTCTGCAACTCCGACGAGAACGAAGACAAGGAACGGCGCTACATCGAGGTCGCGCTGCAGGAGCGCGTCGCCGGGGTGGTGCTGTCCCCCACCGGGCGGTCGACGAACGTCGAAGGCCTGCGCCGCCAGGGGACGCCGCTGGTGGCGGTGGACCGGCCGCTGCCCGCCGCCGCGGGCGACCAGGTGCTCGTCGACACGCGGCACGCCGCCGCCGAAGCCACGCGGCACCTGCTC
>NZ_JAAGNB010000867.1:0-6142 GCF_010550475.1 Amycolatopsis sp. SID8362 | reverse complement strand
CGCCGCGCCACCGGCCGCTACCCGGGCGCCGCCGTGGTACTGGCCTGGTCCGGCGACGGGGTGGTCGCCGGGACGCGGTCAGCCGTCGTCGGCGAGTTCCCCGGCCCGCGGATCGCCGAGCTCGGCGTACAGCCGCCGGGCTTCGGCGCGGTGCTCGCGGGCGTGCTCGAGGTCGTCGTGCCGGGCCTCCAGCTCGGCGAGCGCGGCGAGGATTTCGGCGGTGTAGTACGGCGAATCGAGCGGACGGATCACTTCCAGGGCCTCGAGTAGCCGGGTCCGGGCTTCGCCGGGCCTGCCGTGGCGCTCGTGCAGCCGGGCGAGGGCCGTGACGACGCGGGCGTGCTGGTTGGCGTCGCCCAGCTCGGCCATCGCCGTGGCGGCCGCCGTGAGCTCCGCGGCGGCCTCCTCGTCCCGGTTCAGCTCGAGGAACAGTTCGCCGCGCCGCCGGCGGGCGAGGGCGACCCCGCGCGGCAGGGCGATCTCCGTGTGCAGCTCGGCGCTGCGCTCGTACAGCTCGAGTGCCCGCTCGAGGTCGCCTTCGCGCCGGGCCGCGGCGGCGAGCCGGGACACGGCGGTCGCCCGGGTCGGCCCGTGGTTCTCGCGCTCCCCGATCTCGAGCGCCACGGCGTTGTGGGCGGCCGCCTCACCGAACCGGCCCAGCTGTTCCAGCGCGTACCCGAGCTGGCTGTGCAGCCGTGCTTCGACCAGTGGCAGGCCACACCGTCGGGTCGCGGCGATGCCCACGGCGGTCAGCGCGAGGAAGGGCTCGTAGTCGCGGTTGTAGAGGAAGTACCCCCAGGACGCTTCGCACAGCTGCCAAACCTCGGTGTCCCAGCCCCGCGCCGCGGCTTCGCGGACCACCACCCGGATGACCTGCTGGTCGCGGCGCCACCAGTGGATCGCCTGGTCGCGGTCGGCGAAGGTCCCGGTGGCCGCGCCGGGGAGCGGGGCGAACCGCGGCCGGAACGGGTGGATGAGCTCGTCCGCGGCCACCGCGCGGTCCGCGTACCAGCGGACGTAGGAGTGCAGTGCCGTCGTCCGCTGGGGTTCCGGCGTTTCGCGTACGCACCGGGCACGAGCGTCTTCGCGGACCACGTCGTGCTGGCTGACGACCTCGTCGTGCTCACTCAGCAGGTTGGCCTCGACCAGTTCGTCGGTCAGGCCGTCGAGGCTCTCGACCGGGGTGCTGAGGACGTGCGCCAGCGCGTCGAGGGCGAGGTGCTCGCCGGGCAGCAGGCCGCAGAGGCGGTAGAGCTCGGCCGCGGCCGGGGACAAGGAGTCGTACGACGCTTCGAACACCTTTCGCGTGCTTTCTCCCGCGGGCGTGTGGCGGACTTCCCGGGCGAGGCTGCGTTCCGGGCGCGTGCGCAGGCGGGCCCCGACGACCGCGATGCGCAGCGGTAGACCGCCGCAGGCGCGCAGGATGTCCGCGGCGGCGGCCGGATCGGCGTCGAGGCGCCCGCGCCCGGCGCGGACGTCGAGGAGGGTGTGGGCGTCCCGGTCGGCCAGCGGTTCGACGGGGACGATGTCCGCGCCGTCCAGGCTGAGCCCGCTGAGCTGGGTGCGGCTGGTGACGAGGACGAACGCGGTGGGAGCGGCCGGCAGCAGGGCGCGGACCTGCCCCGCGAAGACGACGTTGTCCAGCAGGAGCGCCAGCGAGTGCTCGCTGGTGAAGGCGCGGAACAACGCGGCGCGCTGACCGGTCTGGGCGGGGATGTCTTCCGCCGGGACCCCGAGCGCGGTGAGAAAGCCGTGAAGCGCGATGTCGGGTGATTCCGGGCTTTCGTCGTCCGACGCGAAACTCGCGTAGAGGACACCGTCGGGAAAAGCGTCGCGGCGGGTGGTGAGCCAATGGACGGCGAGCGCCGTTTTCCCGACTCCGCCGACACCGGTCAAGACGGCGATCCGGGGGTGCTCGCGGCGGTGCCGCCGCAGGGAATCGAGCTGGGCGAGTTCGCGATCCCGCCCGACCATCGCGGGTGGCGGTGGCGGTAATTGGATCGGTCTAGGCCGTGCGGTGTGGTGGTATCGTGCCGTGCGGCGCTTCTGCCCCGGACGCGTCATGGTTCCCCTCCCCGATGCAAGCCCGACCTTCCGGTCTACCGGGTTCGCGGCCGTGGCGGGAGGTCAGTGTGGGCAGGTACACACCATTGATCGTGTTCCTCCATTGTGGACTACTCTGAGTCGAGCACTTTGCTCACTGTGCGCTATTGCTTTCCCCCGCGTGGACGCATCGGGACGCGGTGCTGTTGCAGCAAGCGATAGATCTTGCCGTAGGAGACGTCGTGTGCGTCCGCGAGTGCGCGGACGGTTGCGCCGTCGAGGTAATCGGCGATGACCTCGTCGGCGTCGAGCTCACGTTTGATGCCGCGGCCGGTCTTGGGCAGGTCGGCGCCGTTCTTGCGCAGCAGAACCCCGGTCCAGCTCAGCGAGAGGTGGTAACGGCGGGCGATTTGCGTGACGGTCGCGCCGTTTTCCCAGTCCCGCACCATCCGGCGATTGCGTTCGCGCCGGACGGCGTCCCGGGCGGGTTTTTCCGGCGTGTCCATGCGTGCTCCCGTGACAGTCGCGTGCGTGGTGCTCGGTTCCCGCGATTGTCCCGCGTACCCGGCCTCGAATCGAGCTGCATCCGAGCGGTTCTCGTGCAGGTGCACGTGTGTTGCGCATGGATTCAGTTTTGCTGTTCTGGGCGACGGGCAGCGCGAGGGGAACGCGCGCGGTCAGGTGAAACTCCACAAAGGACAGGCGGGGTCGGCGCGGTGCCGCCGACCCCGTTTGCCGTCACCAGTTCCGCACCACCGGTGCGTAGCCCGCCGGCTTGTCGCCCACCTTCAAGCCCGGGCTCACGATCCACTTCTGATACTCCGGCGTGAACATCCGGTACACCGAAGTCGGCGCCACTGCGCTCGCCTCGTCCAGGAGTCTCCGCTGCTCCGCCGGGATCTCGAAGTCCAACGCGGCCATGCTCTTACCCAGCTGGTCCGCACTGCTCGCCCCCACGATCGCCGACGCGATGCCCGGCTGGGTGGCCACCCAGTTGATCGCCACCTGCGCCATCGTCACGCCCAGCTCGGCCGCCACCTGCTCCAGCGGCTTCAGCAGCTGCCAATCGCGTTCGGTCCACGCGGTGTCCGTGTCGCTGAATCGGCCTGAGCCGCCGTCGCGGTACTTGCCCGTCAGGAAGCCGCCCGCCAGGGGGCTCCACGCCGTGATGCCGAGGCCCAGTTCCTGACCCATGGGGACGTGCTCGGTCTCGATCTCGCGCTGCACCAGGGAATACGGGAGCTGGAGGTTGATCATCGGCGCGAGCGAGTGCGCCTCGGCGTACGTCTGGGCGCGGGTCGCGTACCAGCTCGGGACGTCGGACAGGCCCGGGTAGCGGATCTTGCCCGCGCGGACCAGGTCGTCGAACGTGCGCACGACCTCCTCCGCCGGGGTGATGCGGTCCCACGTGTGCAGCAGGAACAGGTCGACGTGGTCGATGCCCAGCCGGCGCAGCGACGCCTCCAGGGCGCGGATCATGTGCTTGCGCCCGTTGCCGCCCGCGTTGGGGTCGGCCGGGTCGACGCTGTTGGTGAATTTGGTGGTCAGGACCACGCGGTCGCGGGTGTCCGTTTCGGCGATCAGCTTGCCGAGGATCGTTTCGCTTTCGCCGGCCGTGTAGAAGTCCGCCGTGTCGATGAAGTTGCCGCCCTCGTCGAGATACTTGCGGAAGATCGGGCGGGCTTCGTCCTCGGTCTTCCCGTAGGCGGCGTGGAACCCGCCGGTGCCGAAGTTCATCGTGCCGAGGGCGAGCCTGCTGACGCGCAGACCGGAACGGCCGAGGAGGTAGTACTGGTCGAGAGGCATGGGAAGTGCTCCTGTGGCAGGGAAATCCGTTGACCTCTCCACCGTGCCTCGCGGTTTTTGGACCGGCAAGTCCACTGGCAGGCGCCCCGATGCGGTGGGGTCGGCCGCATCGGGGCGCTTGGACTCAGCGGCAGCGGTAGCTCGCCGCCGTGGCCGGGTCACCGTGGCCGGTGTAGCGCGAGACGCGCGGGTATGCGCACAGGTCGCGGGTCGCCGTGCCGTCCGCGGTCGTCGCCGGGAGCGTCGCCGGGGCCTTGCCGTGCTCGACCCAGTCGACCAGGGCGCCCAGCGGGTTCGACGGCTGCGGGCCGAGGCCGCCGCCGCAGTGCTCGACGCCCGGGGCCAGGAACAGCCGGTAGAAGTCGTTCACCCGCTGCGAACCGCCCATCGCCCGCTCGACCTGCTGGCGGTAGTACAGCGTGCCGCCGGGCGGGATGAGCTGGTCGTTCGTGCCGACGTAGGTCAGTAGCTTGCCGCCGGAGCGGCGGAACGCCGAGAGGTCGGGGTCCGCCGTGCCGATGACGCCGTCGTACTCGCGCACGGACTGCCGGAACAGGGCGGTGTACTGCGCGTACGTCAGCGTCGAGGTGTCGAAGTCCGCCTGCTTCTCCAGGAACGACTGCGCCCACAGGACGGCCACCTTGAAGCCGGGCGCGGTCAGCGTGCCGTCGGGACCGGCCTGCGTGCCCGCCACCCACGTGTAGTCCGCGCCCTTCGGGAGCCCGGCCCACAGCTTGCGGCCGCGCTCGTCGGTGGGGCCGGCCCAGATCTTGCGCATGACCTCGGCGTCGGCCGCGGTCACGGTGAACTCCTGGCCGTCGCAGACGACCTTCGTGCCGACCAGCTTGCGCGGGTCGTAGCCGCACTCGTCCGGGTGATCGACGATGCCGTTGGTGACGCCGTCGCGCGCGTCGCACGCCTGGACGGCGGCCTTCTGGAACGCCGAGAGCACGCAGTTGCTGGGGAAGTCGTGCTCGTTGTTCATCACGACCTGCGGCCAGAGCGTCGCGACCGCGAACTGCGTCCACTGCACGGCCGGGGCGTTCGCGAGGATGCCGTCGAAGTCGTCGGCGTGGTTCTGGGCCTCGGAGTAGCCCTGGCGGCCGCCGGTGGAGCAGCCGGTCCAGTACGAGTACGTGATCGGCCGCTGGTAGTGGCGTTCCGTGACGGCCTTGCCGATCACGGCCTCGTCGTGCGTCGAACGGGTGGCGAAGTTGGTCAGCAGGGTCTGGTTCACCTTGCCGTCGGTCAGCGCCCACGAGGTGTCCAGCGCGTTCTCGGACACGCCGGCGTCCGTGGTGACCGCGCTGTAGCCGTCCTTGACCGCCTGGGTGAACGGCGCGCCGAACTCGCCGGCGGCGTAGGCGCTGCCGCCGAGGGCCTGGAGGCGGCCGGTCCAGCCGGTGTCGGGCAGCCCCACGAGGACCTTGACGTGGTCGCTGCCGTCGTGGGTGAGGGTGACGGTGACCTGGCAGAAGCCGGTCTTGGGCTCGGCCGACACGGACTCGACCTTCGCGCCCGGCGGGGCGGGCACCGCGACGGCGGCGCAGGTGGGCACCGGTGCTGCCGAGGCGGCCGGTGCGAGCTGCGTGACGGTGGTCAGCAGGAGCGGCACGGCGGCCGCCAGGAGTATGCGTCTCATCGGTCTCTCTGATCGCTTGCGTCTTTTCGCTGGGAAAGCTAGGCGCGCGACCGGCGGCGCCGCGCCCGTCGGGTGACGCTGCCGGTGTACGTCACTCGGCTGTGAACTGCGGAAACATGCCTTGGGTAAGGTCGTTTCCATGGTGCTGCGTGGCCGGGAAACCGAGCTGAAGGAGCTGGGCGAGCTCGTCGACGGCCCGGAAGACCGCGCGGGCGTGCTCATCCGCGGCGAAGCGGGCATCGGCAAGTCCGCGCTGGTGACCGAGACGGCGGCCGCGGCGTCGGTCGCGGGGCTGCGGGTGCTGCGCACGACCGGCGCCGAGGGCGAGCAGAACCTCGCGTACGCCGGGCTGCACCAGCTGCTGTACCCCGTCCGCGCCGGGGCGGCCGGCCTGCCCGCGCCGCAGCGGGACGCGCTGCGCACGGCGCTGGGGCTGGCGGACGGGAACCAGCCGAGCACCTACCTGGTCGGGCTCGCGGCGTTGACGCTGCTGGCCGAGGAGGCCGCGGCGAAGCCGTTGCTGCTGGTCGCGGAGGACGCGCAGTGGCTGGACCGCGCGAGTGCGGACGTGCTCGCGTTCGTCGCGCGGCGCATCGAAACCGAGCCGATCGTCCTGGTCGCCACCCTGCGGGACGGCGCGGAGTCCCCGCT
>NZ_JAAGNB010000828.1:0-11892 GCF_010550475.1 Amycolatopsis sp. SID8362 | reverse complement strand
GCTCGAGCCCGCCGCCGAGCCACCCCCGGCCGCGCCGGCGCCCGAGACGACCACGCCGGCGGCGAAACGGCCACGGCGGCGCCGGCTCGGGTTGCTGGTGCGCCCGGTGCTGCTCGCCCTCGCGTTGCTGGCGTTGTTCCTGATCGTGCGCGCGCAGCCCATCGACTCGATCGAGCAGCGCTACCTCAACGCGACCGAGATCTTCGCCGAACTCGGCGCGCACCTGCGGCTGACGCTGATCTCCACGGTCTGCACCATCGCGATCGCGCTCCCGCTGGGCATCCTGCTCACCCGCGCCGGGTCGCGGTGGGCCCGGCCGATCGGGCTCGGGCTGGGCAACCTCGGCCAGGCCATCCCGTCGATCGGGCTCGTCGTGCTGCTCGCGCTGTGGATCGGCACGGGCACCACGACGGCGGTGACGGCGCTGGTCGTCTACGCCACGTTGCCGGTGCTGCGCAACACGATCGTCGGGCTCGACGGCGTCGACCCGACGCTCGTGGACGCCGCGCGCGGCATGGGCATGACGAAGACGGCGATCCTGTGGCGGATCGAACTCCCGCTGGCGGTCCCGGTGATCCTCGCCGGGATCCGGACGGCGCTGGTGCTCACCGTCGCGAGCGCGACGCTGGCGACGTTCATCGACGGCGGCGGCCTCGGCGGCGGGCTGGTCGCCGGGATCGGGCTGTACCGCCCGCTGCTGAGCCTGACCTTCGGCATCGTCGTCGCCGCGCTGGCGCTCTTCGCCGACTGGCTGGGCCTGCTCGCCGAGGAAGTCCTGCACCCGCGCGGAACCCAACCCTAGGAGGACACCATGCGACGCACGATCGCCGCCGTTTCCGCACTCGTCGTGGTGCTCGCCGCCGGCTGCACGATCGGCAAGGACCAGTCCGGCGCCCAAGTGGGCGAAGGGTCCATCAAGAAGATCGACGCGCTGAGCGGCGCGCAGATCCGGGTCAGCTCCAAGGAGTTCGACGAACAGCTGCTGCTGGGCCAGATCGCCGTCGTCGCGCTGCAGGCGGCCGGCGCGAGCCCGCAGGACAAGACCAACATCACCGGCTCGAGCAACGTCCGCCAAGCGCTCACCAGCGGCGCGGTCGACCTCTACTGGGAGTACACCGGCACCGCCTGGATCAGCTACCTGAAGCAGACCAAGCCGATCGCCGACCCGCAGGCGCAGTACGACGCGGTCAAGCAGGCCGACGCCGCCAACAAAGTCACCTGGTGGGCCCGCTCGCCCGCCAACGACACCTACGCGCTGGCCGGCAACCCGGCGGCGATCGCGCGCACCGGCGTCAAGACGCTCTCGGACTACGCGGCGCTGGTCAAGCGCGACCCGGCGGCGGCGTCGACGTGCATCGGCCCGGAGTTCAAGAGCCGCGACGACGGTTTCCCGGGCCTGGAGAAGACGTACGGGTTCGACCTGCCCGCCCCGCAGGAGCACCTGCTCAACGACGCGGTCATCTACCCGACGGTCGGCAAGGGCGACACCTGCGGCTTCGGCGAGGTGGCCACGACGGACGGCCGCGTGGCGGGGCAGAAGCTCGTCGTGCTCGACGACGACAAGCACTTCTTCCCGACGTACAACCCGGCCATCTCGATCGCGTCGGCGGTGGCGCAGAAGTACCCGCAGCTGGAGCAGGTCTTCACCCCGATCGCGGCGAAGCTGGACACGCCGACGTTGACCGAGCTGAACAAGAAGGTGAGCGTCGACGGCCAGAAGCCGGCGGACGTCGCCCGCGACTGGCTGAAGTCGGCGGGCTTCATCAGCTAGGTGTTGTGCCCTGTGAGGTTGTTGACTCGGGTGATGGGTGGGCGGCCGCCGAGTGCGGTGTGGGCTCGGTGATGGTTGTAGTGGTGCAGGAACTCCGGCAGCGCGGTGGCTCGGTGTTGTGAGCTGGTGAAAGGTTGGGCGTAGGCCCATTCTTCGGCGAGGGTGCGGTTGAAGCGTTCGGCTTTGCCGTTGGTCTGCGGTCGGTAGCGGCGGGTGAAACGGGCTTGGGCGCCGATCTCGGTCAGGGCATCGCGCCAGGCGTGGGACCGGCGGTAGGCCAGGGCGTTGTCGGTCATGACGCGTTCGATCCGGTCGATGCCCAGCTCGGCCAGGGCGGTGGCGGCGCGGCGGAGGAAGCCGGCGCAGGTGGCGGCGGTTTCGTCGGGGTGGATTTCGGCGTAGGCGATGCGGGTGTGGTCGTCGATGGCGCAGTGGACGTATTCGTAGCCCACGCGGGTGCCGTAGCGGGCTCGGCGGCGTTCGAGGCTGTCGCGGCCGTGTGCGCGCCAGCCGCCGCCGTCGCGGAGCCGGCCGAGTTTCTTCACGTCGACGTGGAGCAGTTCGCCGGGTCGGTCGCGTTCGTAGCGGCGGATCGGCTGGCCGGTGGGGCGGTCCAGCCAGGCCAGTTTCGGCATGTGGTGGCGGGTCAGGACCCGGTGCACGGTCGAGGCATGCAGGTGCAGGATCCCGGCGATGCGGGCCGGGCCCAGCCGGCGGGTCCGGCGCAGATCGATGATCTGCTGCTCGGTGTGGTCCGGGACGCGCCGTGGTGAGTGGTGTGGCCGGCAGGAGCGGTCGAGCAGGCCTTTATTGCCGTGCTGGCGGTAGCGGCGGACCCATTTGTGTCCGGTCGCGCGGGAGATGCCCAGCTCGGTGGCGACGTGGGCGACGGGGCGGCCGGCGGTGACCCGGTCGATGAGCAACCTGCGGCCGTGCGGGGTCAACCGGGCGTTACGGTGGGGCACGAAGACCTCCGTTGTGATCGGTGGTGGCGTCAGACACCAGCACCACACACGGAGGTCTTCGTCGTGATCAACCCGACGCGCCGCTCAACCGTCAACAACGTCCATGGTCACTACATCTAAGGCGTCTTCGATGGCGTAGAAAGCTGGAGGATTGTCGTAGTTGAACTGCTCGATCGGTGACACACCGCTGATTCTGAACCGGATTCTCAGGTTGTGGGTTCGATTGACCTGGTCGATCAACCGTCGCTCGTCCAAGAGCAACTTCCGAAGTAATGCCGCCGACATCAGTATCGTGTACTCGTCCGCCGACTGCGACCGCTCGTCGAGGTCCCGAAGCGTTTGGATGAAGAGTCGCTTTGCGTCCACGTTGTTCACCTCGGAATCTCTCGTGAGCACTACGAAGTGCCCGTGGCTCGGAAGCATAGCTTTGCTGCCACGCGTTGCTGGCGCGGTCACGGCAGGGGGACTTGGCCGGCCCGACTTGACAGTGCTCCCCCCGTCTTGCACTATCCGAACAAGTGTTCGATGGTCTGGGTTCGCTCGCGACTTCCCCGCGTGGGCGTCTCCGGCGCGTGTTCGTGGTGCTGGAGGTGCGAGATGGCGATACCGGAGGCGGTCGCAGGGCTCGCGGCGATACCCGGTGTTCGTACAGCCGCGAAGCTCGGCGAGCCGAACCCGGATACGTCGGCATCCACAGGCTCCCTGCCGCTGGCGCCAGCACTCGCCAAACTGGTGCCAGGCGGGTTGCGGCGCGGCAGCGCGATCTCGGTCGCGGGTTCGACCGCGCTGGTATTCGCGTTGCTCGCAGAGGCGACTGGAGAAGGATCGTGGGCGGCGATCGCCGGCATGCCCGGGGCTGGTCTCGCGGCGGCGGCCGAGCTGGGTGTCGCCCTCGACCGGCTCGCTCTCATTCCCCACCCCGGAGCTGAGGTCGCCGCCGTGTTATCCGCGTTGATCGATGGGTTCGACCTGGTCGTGCTCGGGCCCACCGTCGCGCGTGGAATGCAGCCGCAGCTGGCTCGTCGACTGGCCGGACGGGTTCGCAATCGAGGCGCTGTCCTGTTTGCCGCCGGCCCGTTGTCCAACGCCGACCTCGAGCTGCGTGTGTCGAACCGTCGGTGGCGCGGTCTCACCGACGACGGCTTCGGTCACCTGAGGTTCCGCGAGGTCGTCGCGACCAGTTGTGGGCGCGGCGCTGCGGCCCGGCCGCGCGCCGTCGCGCTGCAGCTCCCAGGCCCCGGCGGTGCTATCGCCGTCGTCGAGGCGTCTGCCGGTCGTGGGCTGACCGAGGTCGCTGGATGATCCGCAGGTCGCAGTCGCCGCGCTCGAACCGGCGGGGACCGTTACGAGGTGACCGATGATCGACCGCCAAGTCGGTGGAGCCGTTCGATCAGGCGCGCGTGGCGAGTTCGGTGGGCTGATTCCGGTTCGGCCGGCGACCAGCAAGCTCATCGTCTGCCTCCGTGGTCACCGGCTTGACCTGGACCTTTACGACAAGCTCAAGCCCTACAGTCATCGCTACCGGCTGCACGGCACGCTCTGCGAGGTCTGTCGCGCACAGGAAGGCTGCGATCCCGGGGCCCGGCGCCTGGCCGAATGGGCGCACCTCGACGTCACGGTTCAACACGAGCCCAACGCGGACCCGGGCGACGGGCTCGTCCTCGTCGCCCATCCACCGGCCGCGGGAACGCTGGTTGGTCGGATCGAACTCCGTCTCGACCGCACCGAGGTTGGCGTGGTGACTGCCAGCCCGTGTGCGAGCTGCCGGACGGCAACCCTGGACTACGTCCACGTGGCCGCCGAGTACCGGCGTCTCGGTTTCGGACGCACGCTGGTGGCAGCCGCCGTGGCCCGTGCCCCGTCCTACCGGTGGACCGCGCCACTGCCGGATGGCCCGGTGGCGCAGTCGTTCCGCGCCCGGATCGCCATGCGGCGAAACGGCCCGCCCTGTAGCCACAGCGGCAGATGAACCTCAGAGGCCTAGGCGGAAGCGAGCCCAAGATCGGGCGGCTGCGGTGAGGGCCGCGCGGTGGGCCAGCGGCTGGTGACGTTCGAGGTAATCCCAGATGCCCCAGATCGCGACCGCGAATGCCGTCTTGGTTTCGGCGGGGGTTCGCTGCCAGAGCGGCAGCTGTTCCGCCCAGGTCTCCGCAGCCGCGGGAGCGTGGCCGGCCTCGATGAGACGGGTGACGAGGAAGGCCGGATCGACTGCCGGATTGGCGTTTCGCGACCAGGCCCAGTCGACGATCTGGACCTTCCCGTCGTTGCTCAGCAGGTTCAAGGAGTGCAGGTCGGTATGGGTAAGCGTGCTGCCTGCGACTTGCGCGATCGCGGTGGTCTCCCAGTTCGTCAGCTCGTCGAGGTGGTCGCGGGCCCACGGATCGAGGTCGCCGGGAGTGTCCTTGGCGAGACGTCGCCAGGCCGCCAGCCTGGCCCACTGGTCCGCCAGGGACGGCGCGTCGACGGGCACCGTGCTCAGGCCCGCTGCCATCGCCGTGACGACGTCCCGCACCGGGGCCAGGTCGGCGGAACCCGGGGAGAGGTCGACGTGGCGGCCGGGCGAGTGCTCGAAGCCGAGGAGAAGCCAGCCGTCGGCCTCGGCGCGCCACAGCAGCCGAGGAGCGACCTCGGGCGGGAGAAGCGGGTTGACCGCGGCTTCGTGGCGGTGCATGCGGCCGCGCTTGCCGTCCGCGTCGGCGATGCCCTTGCAGAAGATGGTGCCCGTCTCGGTGTGCAGGGTGGCGGAGAAGTCGGAGTTGCGGCCCGCGTCGGGAAGTACGGCGTCGTGTACACGGCCGGTTTCGCGCTCGATCGCGGTTCGCACCGCGGCAGGCAAGGCTTCCCATGTGCTGCGCGGCATTCTGTCCGTCCTCCTAGGCCGCGACCGGCGGCGGGTCTTCGTGGCAGCCATTGTGACAGCCCGTGCAGCTGCCGAGCGCGGTACGCGGCCACAGCGCGTCGTCGAGGCGGAAGCCGAGCCGCCGCATGGCCGTGGTCGTCCGGGCGAGGACGGCTGCGGGTGATTCCCCGGTGTTCTCGCCGTCGGTGGGCACGTGGTGGAGGAACCTGCCGGCGACGCGATCGCAGAAGGCGGCGTACTCGTGGGTGTCGAGGATGAAGGTGTGCCAGCCGATGTCGACCAGCTCGCTCGGGGCGAGCGGGGCGCCGACGTTGGAGCCGCAGGCGGCGAGGAACGCCAGGGCCTGGTCCAGAATGCGTTCGGCGAGGTCGCGTTCGAAACGTTCGGCCGTGACGATGCGGCTGGTCAGGCGTTGGAAGAGGTCTGCGGAGACGAGGGATCGGCCGGTTCGGTGCGTGCTGATGGTGATCGACATCGAGTTCTCCTCGGGTTCGGAGTGCTGGACGAACCCAGCTTCGGCGGCTGTGCTGCCGGGAGGGAGGCCAAGCTCGGGGGCGTCGCGGGGAGGCACGGGGCAGATCGGGGCAGATCAGTTGACGCGGTGACTCAACGCGCAGGCGTGGCTACACTCGGCGTGACCGGGGAGGGTACGTGCCAGAGCCGAATCGCCTTTTGCGGGCAGCGCGGGAACGGCTGCCCTCGCCGAGTGTGCCTGGTGAACATGCATGCCGAGCCGATGTCGCCGCCGGGGTGACGCGCTGGTTGTGGGAGACGACCCGTACCCGGTATCCCTTCGACGCGCACTACGTGGCGAAGCTCGAGCGTGGTGTTGTCCGGTGGCCGAGCGTGGCCTATCGAGCCGCTCTCCGGCACGTCTTGGGCGCCTCGGACGACGCCGGGCTTGGCTTCGCCAAGCCCGCGAGTTCCGCCGGCCCTGCCGTACCGTCGTCGTTCAGCGCGTGGCAGGCCGACGCCGTCGTCGACAGGGCGGTCACCGCGACCGAACAGGACCTCATGCCGACCTCTCGCCGGAGTCTGCTCGCGACTGCTGCTGTTCTGGCCGGTTCGGCGCTGGCCGCCGAGCTGACTCCGTTCCTCTGGCCGGCCGCTGCCGCTGCGCCGCGGCGGACGTCGACCGCGTTTACCGTGGCCGAGCTGACCTCGACAGAAGAATTCGTCCAGTTCGTTCGTCGCTGGCGTTCGGCCAGCGGGACCGTCGCACGCTCGACCGCGGTGGCACAGCTCGACTCCCACCTTCGCCGCCTGAAGGAGGCTCCGTCCGGTACCGCGGAGACGCGTCGCGCCTTCCGCGTCGGCGCCGAGCTCGCCGACATCGTCGCGACGATGGCCTGGGACGAAGCTGCGCATGGCGCGGCGCAGCGCTACTTCAAGCTGGCGGCTCAGCTGGCCCACGTCGCCGGCGATGACGCCCTCGCCGCGGTCGCCCTCGCCTCGCTGGCCAGGCAGTGCTTCGACCTCGACCGGCCGGCCGACGGTCTGGAGGTCGTGCAACTGGCGCAGTACGCCACCCGCCGGACAGCCAGCCCGCGGCTGCGAGCTGTCCTGGCCACCCGCGAGGCATGGGCGCACGCCCAGCTCGGTGCCGCGCCCGCGTTCCGCCGGTCCGTCCGGCTCGCCGAGGACTACTTCAGCGAGGGGCTTCGCGACGGCGACGCGGCAACGCCCTCGGTCCGGAGCTTGGACGAAGCCGAGCTGATGGGCGTCATCGGCGCCCGCTACCGCGACCTGGCTCGGCACGATGCCCGGCACGCTGCCCAAGCCCAGGACTACATCGGCCGCGCGATCGCCCTGCGCGATCCCGATCGTGTCCGCAACCGCGTCTTCGACCTCATCGGGCTTGCTCGCGCCCACCTGATCACCCGTGAGCCGGAACGCGCCGCCGAGCTGATCGGCGTAGCCCTGCCTGATGCTGCGCCGTGGACGTCCGGCCGGGTCGGGGTCAAGCTTCGGGACTTCCATCGGGAAGCAGGGGCGTTCGCTACGGTTCCTGCCGTACGCGACGTCCGCGAGGTCGTCGCAGCGAAGCTCGCCGTCTAGGAAAAGGACACTCCGTGGTGCGCATCGGAATCACCGGTCACTCGAACCTGACCGACGCCACCGCCGAGCTCGTGGCCGGCGAGCTCCGCGAGCTCCTGACGGCACAGCGCGACGATCTCGTGGGGGTCACCTGCTTGGCCCGGGGCGCCGACCAGGTCTTCGCCCGAGTCGTTCTGGAGCTTGGTGGGACGCTCGAAGTTGTGCTGCCGGCGGCGGACTACCGCGAGCGCAAGGTCAAGCCGGAGAACGCGGCCGAGTTCGACAGTCTCATCGAGAACGCGAGCGTCCATACGATGCCGTTCGCCGAGTCGAACCGCGACGCCTACATGGCCGCCAGTGAACACGTTCTGTCCATCGTGGACAAGATGGTCGCGGTGTGGGACGGCGGGGAGTCAGGTGGCCACGGTGGCACCGCGGATGTCGTTGACGCCGCGAGGGATCGGGGGCTGGACGTTACGGTCGTCTGGCCGGAGCACGCAGCCCGGATCTGAAAGCCTTCAGCGGTAACCGATCCGATCGCGTCGTGAGGGTATTCCCTTCCTTCGGCGGAAAACGTCGTCACACGACTCGCATTGCTGATGGACGTGTTCGTCTCGACGTTCACGCGATGGTTTGAACTCCGCCAGGCCGGATTCGCCGCAGAGCATGGTGACGGCTTGGCCTGGCTTCGGCACCGCGATGAGATCCGTTCGGTGCCACTTGCCGTTGAGGACCGGCTGGATCGTCAACGGGTCGATGTAGATGACGGCGGCGGCCATCACGACGCCCGAGCTTGCAGGGAATCGAGCCAGGCTTCGATCGTCGCTGACTGGGTGAAGGCGCGCCCCAGCAGCGCCTTCGCGGTGTCGTGGTACTTGTTCAACACGGACCTGTCCGTACCGTACGTCGTGCAGTGGCTGTGCTTGAGCGCGACGGCGATCGGCTCGGTGCCGTCCTCGAAGAGGGTGAAGGGTGCCGCGGCACCGAGCCCGGAGCGGATGACTCGAATTGTGATGTCTTTGCGGCGTCCTGTTTCGCGGAGCTGCCTGATTTGCTCCGCGCCGTCGGGTTCCTCACAGACCATTCGCAAGGCCTCGTCACCGATGAGGAAGACGTACCGGCGTCCACCTCGCTCCATCGTCTGCCGACGACACTGGCGGTGAAGCAGCTCCTCGTCGTGGCGTCCGGCCTGCTCCTGAGCCGCGGCGGGCTGCGGGGGTGGCAGTAGGAGGTCCGGGAGGCAGAATGGCGCCCACTCTATGATCTGGCTCGAAAGCTGCTCGTATGTCCACAAAAGATCGATCAGCGGCGACGCGGACTGGTCGACGAAGTTCGGGACGTCAACCTGCTTGGCGATACTCATGATCTGGTCGAACTCGGTACGGCTGACTCGGAGGCAACCGAGGATGTGGGCGACCAGCGTGGGCTCGGGGGTGTTTGTCCCCAGTTCCACGTTCGACAGCTTCTGGGCGCTGATTCCCGCCATACGAGCCAACTCGCGGAGCCCGATCTTCCGGCGTTTGCGCGCGTCGCGCAGTCCGACGCTCACGGCGAGTACGACAGGTTTGTGCGTTGAGTTCATCATGCGGTCCTTAGCTTTTACGTTGGCCAGCTGAAGAAGTTTCGGGAAGGTGACGAAGCCCGTGGAGTACGCGGCTGAGCAGCACGTACAGAGCCAGGTCCTCCTCGGCCGGCCATGCGGGAGCACGGGCGGGCTCGCCTTCTGATTTCTGGTTCGGGGTCATGGGTTTCAGTTGTCGCCGATTTTGGGTGGCACCCCCGGCGGCAGAGGGGCAGGCGAGGTTGTCGACCAGCCACCGGGGTGCCGAAATCGACCTTCGTGGGTCGTCCAGCTGAAACACCAGGGCGTACATCCGGGGCGAATCTGTAGGAGATCTTGCGTCCAGCCTTCTGACCTGCGGTAATCTGATGACCTCACGCGGTGATCGAGGGAGTGAATCATGGGTACGCGGCGCCACGGGCTCATCCGCGCTCGTAAGGCAGCTGGCTACACCCAGGAGACGCTGGCCATCGAACTGGGCCTCGACACAACTACCGTCGGACAGTGGGAACGCGGAAAGTCGGAGCCGCTTCCTTACAAGCGGCCGAAACTCGCGAGGGCGCTCGGCGTCACGTCGCGCGGCCTCGAAGAGCTTCTGGCCGAAGGCGCCACGGTGGTGTCGCGTCCGAGCGCTGACTACGAAACGTGGGCCGACGACCTGGACCGAGTCGCCGTCTGCCTCGGCCGCCAGGAGTTCGACCTGGCGAAGCTCCTGCTGGATCGCTGGACCGGCCGACTGGTCCCCAGCGGCGATGACCGCGGGCTCTACCTCTACGGCCGGTCGCTACGGCTTCTCGGTGATCTGCGTCAGGACCAAGGCGTCCTCACCGGACCGATGTCCGCCCGGCAGAGCTACGGACGCGCCATGGCGGTCTTCCGCGAGCTCGGTGCCGACCGGCGGGTCGCGCAGCTCGAACTCCAGCTGGCTGTTCTCGACGAGATGGGCGGCAACCACGAGCCTGCTGCCGAGCAGTACCGGCAGCTGGCCTCGGACACCCGCCTCGACGCCCGCGACCGCACCCGCGCCCAGCTCTGGGTCGGGACCGCGCTCAGCAAGGCAGGCCGGAATGCGGACGCCATCACCTTCATCAAGCCCGCCATCCGGCAGTTCGAGGCTCTCGAAGAGCCGCAGGACTGGTCGGTCGCATTCCAGAAGCTGGCCCTGGCGCACCGTGGTGATGGCGACCTACGCCAAGCTGGCGCTGCCTTCCAGGTTGCGCTCGACCACCGGCCCGGCGACGCACCCATGCAGCGCGTTCGCCTCGATACCGCGCACGGCCACCTCCTGCTGTCCGACCCCGCCACGGCCGACAACGGGCTCAAGCTCCTGGAGGGCGCCGCCGCGACCTCGACGCAGTACGGGATGATGCATCAGCTACAGGCCATCTCGGGCATTCGCCGTGCGTACGAACGCCAGGCGTAAGCCCGCGCACGCGACCCGAGGGAGTACGAACGCGCCGTGATGCGGCAACTTACCGATGTGGAGTGGCACGACGCCGAGCTCGTGTGGGACTTCCACCAGGTCCACCACGAGATTTCTGCGTGCGACGTCGCCATCGCGCTGGGATGCAACGACATCGGCGTCGCCGAGTACGCGGCCGAGCTGTACCACCGCGGCATGTTCCAGACCGTCGTCTTCACCGGTGCGACCAGCCGGGACACCGCCGCCATCTTCCCGCGCGGCGAAGCCGTCCACTTCCGCGAGCGCGCCCTGGAGCTGGGCGTGCCGGACACCGCCATCCTGGTCGAGCCTGAGGCCGCGAACACCGGCGCCAACATCACACTCTCCCGCGACCTGCTCATTGGGGCCGGGCTGGCACCGGACTCCGTGCTCCTCATCTCGATGCCGTACATGGAACGGCGGGCGTTCGCGACCTGCCGGCGCCTGTGGCCTGAAGTCGCGGTGACGTGCACGTCGGCGCCGCTGACGCTGGAGGAGTACGTCAAGACGATCGGCGACGCCGCCGAGGTCGTCGACATGATGATCGGCGATCGGGTCTGCCCAGGGTCTGGTTGACACCTCACCTGTGAGGCTTCGGCCTCGCCTGGAAGGATGTCATCGTGCCCAAGCCCTACCCCCGCGAGTTCCGTGACGACGTCGTCGCCGTCGCTCGCCGCGGCGAGACCCCGTTGAAGCAGGTCGCCAAAGACTTCGGGATCTCCGAATCGTGCCTGGCCAACTGGCTGCGCGCGGCCGACGTCGAGGACGGCACCCGGCCCGGAGTGACCCGGGAGGAGTCCGCCGAGCTACGCGAGCTGCGTAAACGCAACCGGCTGCTGGAGCAGGAGAACGAGGTCCTGCGCAAGGCCGCGGCCTACCTGGCGCAGGGCAATCTGCCGGGAAAATAGCCTTCCCGCTCGTCCGTGAACTGGCCGCGGCCGGCGCCCCCGTGCGGGTGCCGGCCGCGGTGACGTGCAGGGTGCTGGGGATCTCCCGGCAGGCCTACTACCAGTGGTGCGCTGCCCCGGTCTGTCAGCGGGACTTCGACGACGCGCATCTGATCAACGCCGCGCTCGAGATCCATGCCGACGATCCGGCCGATGGGTACCGGTTCATCGCTGACGAACTCGCCCGCCGCGGGTTCACTGCCTCGGAGAACCGGGTGTGGCGGATCTGCTCGATGCAGAAGATCTTCTCGCTGCACGCCAGGAAGAAAGGCCGTTCCCGCCAGGCGGGGCCGCCGGTGCACGACGACCT
>NZ_JAAGNB010000780.1:0-6798 GCF_010550475.1 Amycolatopsis sp. SID8362 | reverse complement strand
GCCGGGGAGACGCCGCTGGCCGGGCCGGGCCCGGCGGCCGGGTAGGCGCCGGAGGTCTCGCCCCGGCCGGCGACGGGATACGAACCCGAAGCTTCAACGCGACGGGTGACCGGGTAGGAGCCGGAGGTCTCGCCTCGCCCGGCCACGGGATACGAACCGGAAGCCTCGCCGCGGCCCGCGACCGGGTACAAGCCCGATGCCTCACCGCGGCCGGCGACGGGATAGGAGCCGGAGGCATCGCCGCGCCCGGCGACCGGATACGAGCCAGAAGCCTCGCCACGCCCGACGACCGGGTACGAACCAGATCGCTCACCACGCCCGGCGGCCGGGTACGAACCAGAAGCTTCACCGCGGCCCACCACGGGGTACGAGCCGGAAGCTTCACCGCGGCCGGGAGCCCGCGACGTACCGGTGGGGCGCCCCGCGATCCCGAACGCCTCCGAGATGGAGCTGCGCTTCGGCGTCCGGAAAGCGCCCGAAGCCTCGCTGCGGCCCTCGGCCGGGTGTGAACCGGACGAAGTGCGGTCGTGAGGGTGCGGCACCGGCTCCTCGTCCCGGTAGTGTCGCCCCATCGTCATCCTTTCGGCGGTGAGCGCATGCCAAGCACGCGCTGCGATGCAACCAAACCGTTATCACCCTAACAGGTGAGTATCGGCGAGAGAATAATCTGACTCACAGTTGCGCGTGCTTCAGGGGGTTCCCCTGACCAGGCGATGGCAATGCGCAATCAGGCGATGACGGACCGGTGCCGCCCGGCGGGCGAACGAGGCCTGGGCGCGAGCGTATTCGGCCCTTCCCTCCGCTGTCTCGATCCGCACCGGCGGGTAGCCGAGCGCGGCCAGGTCGTACGGGCTCGCCCGCATGTCGAGCTCGCGGATCTCCACCGCCAGCTCGAAGCAGTCCGCCACCAGTTCGGCCGGCACGAACGGGTCGAGCTTGTACGCCCACTTGAACAGATCCATGTTGGCGTGCAGGCACCCGGGCTGCTCCAGGGAGATCTGCGTCTCCCTCGACGGCGTCAGCTCGTTGCGCGGCCGCGCGGGGCCGGTGAAGAAGCGGAACGCGTCGAAGTGCCTGCAGCGGATGTCCAGCGACTCCACGACGGCGTCGGTGCCCGCCGAACCCAGCCGCAGCGGCACCTGGTCGTGCCGCACCGAGTCGGCAGGCTCGCGGTACACCATCGCCCACTCGTGCAGCCCGAAGCAGCTCAGCCGCGGCGCGCGGGACGCCGTCGCGGTCAGCAGGGCCAGGACGAACTCCGCCGTCCGGGCCTTGCCCGGCGTGAAGCCCGCCGGATCCAGCACGACGCCGTCGGCCGTCTCGACGTAACCCTTGCGGTCGAGGAAGCGCCGCGCCGCGGGCCCGGCGAGCGCGACGCCGGGCCCCGGCTGCCACCGCTGCAGGTGGGACGGCCGGTACGAGTAGTACGTGAACAGGAAGTCCAGCACCGGGTGCTTCTCGCCGCGCGAACGGCGCTCCTGGTGCGGAACGGTCCACCGCCGCATCCGCTCGGCGTGCGCCGCCTCCCGGGCCAGCCAGTCCGGTTCGGCGAGCACTTCGACCGCGGTCATGCGCCCACGTGCGTGCCGTCGCGGACCGTGCCGACGTACTCCTCCACGAGGTCCTCGAGCGCGACGACGCCGACGGCGTTGCCGCCGGTGTCGAGGGCCCGCGCCAGGTGGCTGCCTTCCTTGCGCATCGCCGAAAGGGCGACGTCGAGGCGGGCGTCGGCGCGCAGCTCGGTGAGCGGGCGGGTCTTGCCGGGCGGCACGAGCGTCGCCGGGTCCTGCCCGGCCAGGTCGAGGACGTCCTTGACGTGGATGTAGCCGGTCAGGCGCCCGTCGTCGGTGCAGACCGGGAACCGCGAGAAGCCGGTCGAGGACACCGCCAGCTCGACGTCGCCGAGCGTCGGCCCGCACGGCAGCGTCGTCAGCTCGGCGGTGGGCACCAGCACGTCCGCGACGGTCTTCTGCACCGATGACAGCGTCTGCGCGAGCCGCCGGTGTTCGGACTGGTCGAGCAGCCCTTCCCGGCGCGACTCGCTGAGCAGCTCGGCCAGCTCGTCGGAGGTGTAGGCGGTCTCCAGCTCGTCCTTCGGCTCGACCTTCACCGCGCGCAGCAGCGAGTTCGCGACGAAGTTCAGCAGCCAGATGAACGGGTTAGCCACCTTCACCCAGGCGACGTGCACCGGGACCAGCCACAGCGCGAGCCGCTCGGGCTCGGCGATGGCGAGGTTCTTCGGCACCATCTCGCCGATCAGCACGTGCAGCACCGTGATGAACGCCAGCGCGATGGCGAACGAGACCGCGTGCAGCAGCGCCTCGGGCAGGCCGAGCAGGTCGAAGAACGCCGACAGCCGGTGCGCGATCGCTGGCTCGCCGAGGCGGCCGAGCAGCAGCGAGCAGATGGTGATGCCCAGCTGCGCGCCGGCGAGCATCAGCGAGACGTGCTTGCTCGCGTTGATGACGATCTTCGCGCGCGTCTTGCCCTGCTCCAGAAGCGCTTCGAGCCTGTCCCGCCGGGAGGAGATCAACGTGAACTCCGCGCCGACGAAGAAGGCGTTGGCCAGCAGCAGGACCACGACGAGGGCGATGTTCAGCCAGTCGCTCACGAGACCACCTCGGCTACCGGGGCTTCGGCGGGAACGCGGACCGGGGCCACTTCGACCTCGGCGATCCGGCGCTTGTCCATGGTGGTGACGGTGAGCCGCCAGCCGTCGACGTCCGCGGCGTCACCCTCGGCGGGGATCTTGCCCAGCCGCTCGAGGATCAGCCCGGCGATGGTTTCGTAGTCGCCGTCCGGCATCCGGAACCCGGTGACGTCGGTGACCTCGTCCGGGCGCAGCTGCCCGGACACCAGCCAGCTGTCGCTGCCGACCTGCTGCGACGCCGGTGCCTCGCGGTCGTCGTGCTCGTCGCGGACGTCGCCGATGATCTCCTCGACGACGTCCTCCAGGGTGACCAGCCCGGCCGTGCCGCCGTACTCGTCGACGACGATCGCCAGCTGGAAGCGGGAGTCGCGCAGGCGGTTGAGCAGGTCGTCGCCGGGCAGGGACTCGGGCACGGTCGGCACCGGCCGCATCACCGAGCCGATCGGCACGGCCGCCCGGTCCGCGGCCGAGACGGCGAAGGCCTGCTTGACGTGCACGGCGCCGCGGACGTCGTCGAGGTCCTCGGCGTGCACCGGGAACCGCGAGAAGCCGGTGCGGCGCGAGAGCTCGATGAGGTCTTCGACGGTGTCGTCGACGCCGAGCGATTCGAGCTGCACGCGGGGCGTCATGAGCTCCTCCGCGGTGCGCTCGCCGAACCGCAGCGAGCGGTCCAGCAGCTCCGCGGTGTTCGTGTCGAGCGTGCCGCTCTCGGCGCTGGACCGCACGATCGAGCCCAGCTCCTGCGGCGAGCGCGCGGACCGCAGCTCTTCCTGCGGTTCGACGCCGAACTTGCGGACCAGGAAGTTCGCGCTGTTGTTCATCAGCGTGATGAGCCAGCGGAACAGCGCCGAGAACCGCGAGTGGTAGCCGGCGACCGCGCGCGCAGTCGGCAGCGGCCGGGCGATCGCGAGGTTCTTCGGCACCATCTCGCCGAGGATCATCGACAGCGACGTGGCCAGGACCAGTGCGAGCACGATCGACGCGCCCGCGGCGAACGCCTCCGGGAGCCCCACCGCGGTGAGCAGTGGCCGGACGAGCTCGCCGATCAGCGGCTCGGCCAGGTAACCGGTGATCAGCGTGGTGAGCGTGATGGCGACCTGGGCGCCGGAGAGCTGGAACGAGAGCGTCCGGTGTGCCTTTTGGACGGTCAGGGCCCGGCGGTCACCGACCTGGCGCACGTTGGCGTCGACGGTGCTGCGCTCCAGCGCGGTCAGCGAGAACTCGGCCGCGACGGCGAGCCCGGTGCCGACGGTCAGCAGCACGAAGAGGAGGACGCCGAGCACGGCGAAGAGGATCTGGATCATCCCGCACCCGCCAGGCCGGCGGCGGGGGGAGAACCTATCGGACAGCCGGGTCGGTCACCCGGCCCGGTACTGTCACCGGGTGACTGCGCTGCGCGCACGAAACGGTCACTCCTAGCAAGAAATCGGTGTGTACTGCGGTTATGCGGACAATCTTAACGTGTCCTTCGCGGTCACCGCTGGGGATATCGGTGTGTCTGACAGCTCAGGCCGTCGTCTGGCGGTGCCGCCGCACGGACTCCTCCACGAGGTCGAGCACCGGCCCCAGCCCGGCGGCGGGCAGGCCCATGGCCAGGTGCGACACGAGCCCCTCGAGGACGAGCTCAAGGAACGCGGTCAGGACGTCGACGTCGACGTCGTCGCGCAGGTTCCCGGCGTCGCGCTGGCGCAGCAGCCGCAGCCGGGTGGCGGTGGTGAGCTGCTCGGAGCGCTCGGCCCAGCGGCCCCGGAACTCGGGATCGGTCCGCAGCCGCCGGCTCACCTCGAGCCGCGTCCCGAGCCAGTCGGCCGGGTGGTCGCCCCCGGCGAGCAGGTCGCGCATCACCTGCACCAGCCCCTGCTCGGCGACGACGTCCGCCATCCGCACGGCGTCGTCCTCGGCGAGGGCGAGGAAGAGCGACTCCTTGTCGCGGAAGTGGTGGAAGATGGCCCCGCGCGACAGCCCGGTGGCTTCCTCCAGGCGCCGGACTGTGGCACCTTCGTAGCCGTAGCGCGCGAAGCAGACGCGCGAGCCGTCGAGGATCTGGCGCCGGCGTGCGTCGAGGTGATCCTGGCTTACGCGTGGCATCCTGAAATCCTGACACCGGGGACCGGAGTTTCGCAATCCGTACGTACGTACTGTGACCCGGAGTGCCCGGGAACCGGATCCTCACCCTCATCGTCTGAACGTTGCGGCGATTCGCTGACACGGAGTGAGACGGTTGGCTAGTCTTTGCCACATCACGGTGGGTGAACTGAGGGGAAGGTGCTGGTCGTGATCATCGGCGAAGCCGGACAGGCGGCGAGGGCTCTCTGGGGTGACGTCTTCGACACGCCCGGCCGCGTGTACGGCGGCGGGGGCGGCGGTGGCGGTCAGTTCAAGATGGACCCCGAAGAGCTGAAGGCGTTGATCGGCCAGTGGGAAGACGTCTTGGACAAGATCGTCGACGACGGCCGGAAGATCCGTGAAATCGCGTACGCGAGCGGGATCGCACCCGGCAAGGACCCGTCCAGCGGAAGCTACGCCTCGACCACTTCGGACTCCGTTCTCGCGCTGCTCAGGCAGAACGATTCCATGCGCAAGTACGCGCAGGAGTACGTCAAGAAGCTCAAGGAAGCCCAGTCGAAGACCGTGGTGACCGACCAGGACCTGTCCGACACTTTCAAGGCATAGGCGACCGAACTTGTTCCGTAGCAAAATGGGTGCCCTGGTCGTTCTCGCGGCCGTCGTGACGGGGACCGTGACCGCCTGCACCACGACCACCGGTGGCACGGCGTCGCCGTCGCCGAGCGGCTCCTCACCGACCGACTCCTCGCCCACCGGCGCGTCGTCGGCGAACCCTGACGTACCGAAAGTCGCCGTGCCGCTGGACGCGAGCAAGTACGTCGCCGATACGTGCGGGATCGTCCCGAAGGACGTGCTGGCTACGCTGCGGTACACGGACGCGGGCGAATTCCGGGCGAAGGGTGACACGCCCTTCACCAAGGCGGGGCCGTCGTGCTTGTGGAAGCTGCACGGTGAAGGGATCGGGCTGTCGGTGTCGCTGGGCACCGGAAGCCGCGCCGAGGGGGCGGGCGGACTGGCGGGCATCTACGCCGGTTACGAACAGAAGACTTACATCAGGTTCCTCGAGCGTGCTCCGGACGTCGAGGGTTACCCGGCCGTCTACTGGGGTCTCGAGGACGAACGGCCGATGGGGTCCTGCGGCATCGGCGTGGGCATCGCGGACGACCTCACGTTCGACGTGTACGCGCAGGGGTACCAGGGGCCGGACGATTCCTGCGCCGCGGCCACGCAGGTGGCGGCGAGCATCATCAAGACACTCAAGGGGGCGTGACGAGTGGACGGCAAGCAGATCTACGACAACTTCAGACAGGGCGACACGTCGGGATTGCAGCAGATGGCCGAGTCCGTGGCGCAGCTCTCCGACGCTTACGCAGAGCGCGGCGCGAGCATCAAGGCATTGCAAGCCAGGATGGTGAACGCGTGGACCGGTGACGCGGCCGACGCCGCGAACGCGGGCGCCGGCCCGATGGAGCGCGCCTTCCACGACAGTGCCGAGCCGCTCGACGCGACCCGTGCCTCGGTGGACACCCAGGCGGCTGTGTTCCAAGAGTCGAACAACTCCGTCGTCGAGATCCCGCCGAAGCCCGACAAGCCCAACCCCTGGACCACCGGCCTCAAAGCCGCCATCCCCATCGCCGGGCCCTTCATGGCCAAGGACGACATCGACAGCTACCAGTCCGGGATGGCCAAGTACAACGCGGCCAACGAGACCAACGTCCGCGTGATGGACCAGTACAGCGACGTCACCAGCAGCACCCGGTCGATCCTGCCCACCGACTACGGCGTCCTCGAGTCCGACGGCGCCGCCATCGCGGTCAACACGCCGACCGGGCCCGGGAGGATCGTCGAGCCGACCGACAAGAACCGGTGGTACCCCGAGGACGGGGGCGGGGATCCCGGTAGCGGCGACCACACCACGACCTCCAGCGTCGACCCCAGCCACACGGGCGGACCCGATCAGCCCGGCGGCACCGACCGTCCCGGGGGTACCGACCGCCCGGGCGGGACCGACCGGCCCGGGGGCACGGACCGGCCCGGCGGGACCGACCGTCCGGGCGGCACCGACCGCCCCGGCGACGAGA
>NZ_JAAGNB010000741.1:0-3682 GCF_010550475.1 Amycolatopsis sp. SID8362 | reverse complement strand
GCCGGTGCGCGGCCTCCTCGGTGTCCGCGCGGGCGAAGCGCTGCCGTCCGGGCGGGTCCGCGTACAGCACCGGCCCGTGCCCGCTGTCGGCGTAGCCCAGGTGCACGACGCGCCGCACGCCGAGGATGGCCGCCGCGGCCTCCAGCTCACCCCAGCGGGGTGTCGGGTGCTCGGCGGCCATGCCGTTGGTGGCCACGACGACCACCACCCGGTGCCCGTCGGCCGCGGCGCGGGCCAGGGTGCCGCCGCTGAGCAGGACGGGGTCGTCCGCGTGCGCGTGGAAGGCCACGATGGTCGTCATCGGCCCCATGATGGCCGAGAACGGGAGAAGATGACGTGAGTGAACACCGGGCCCGGTTCGCGGCGATCTTCGACGAGGAGGTCCGCAGGCACAACGAGCGGTTCCGGGCGGTGGCCGCCGTCCGGCCCGGCGAGGACGTCCTCGACGTCGGCTGCGGCACCGGCGAGTCCACCCGCGAAGCGGCCGCGGCGGGCGCCACCGCGCTCGGCGTCGACCTCTCCGCGCCGGCCATCGCCAAGGCCCGCGAGCTCGGCGGCGCGGTGTTCGAGGTCGCCGACGTGCAGACGCACCCGTTCCCGGCAGTCGCGTTCGACGTCGTGCTGTCGCGGTTCGGCGCGATGTTCTTCCCCGACCCGCCCGCGGCCTTCGCCAACCTCGCCCGCGCGCTGCGGCCCGGCGGCCGCCTGGTGCTGCTCGTGTGGCAGGACCGCGACCGCAACGAGTGGTACGCGGTCCTGCGCGACGCACTGGCCCCGGGTGCCGAGCCACCGCCGCCCGGGCCGCACTTCTCCCTCGGCGACCCCGGCCGCACCCGGGCGCTGCTCGAGGGCGCCGGCTTCACCGGTGTCGAGTGCACCGAGGTGCGCGAACCGGTCTGCTACGGCCCGGACGCCGCCACGGCGACCGAGTTCGCCCTCGGCCTGCTCGACGTCAAGCAGCTGCTCCGTGAGGGAGACGAGCAGGCCGTGACGCGCCTGCGGGACGCCTTCGCCGCGCACGAAACCCCCGAAGGGGTGCTCCTCGGGGCGCGGACGTGGCTAGTGACCGCCCGGCTCAGCCGCGCTTGACCAGCCGCCGCACCTGGTGCCAGCGGCGCTCCGCGCCCCACTTCGCCACCCGCAGGAACGCCTCGCGGATGATCGAGCCGCTCATCTTCGACTCGCCGATCTCGCGCTCGGTGAACGTGATCGGCACCTCGACGATCTCGAAGCCCGCGTCCGCGGTGCGCACGGTCAGGTCGATCTGGAAGCAGTAGCCGTGCGAGTTGACCTCGTCCAGGGCCAGCTTCTCCAGCACCGGGCGGCGGTAGGCGCGGAACCCGGCGGTGATGTCGCGCACCCGCATGCCCAGCGCGAGCTGCGAGTAGACGTTCGCGCCGCGCGAGAGGACCTGGCGGTTGAGCGGCCAGTTCACGACGGCGCCGCCCGGCACGTACCGGGAGCCGATCGCCAGGTCGGCGTCACCGACGGCGTCCAGCAGACGCGGCAGGTCCTCCGGCGCGTGCGAGCCGTCGGCGTCCATCTCGACGATCGTGTTGTACTCGCGCGCCAGGCCCCACCGGAACCCGGCGATGTAGGCGGCGCCGAGGCCGGCCTTTTCGGTGCGGTGCATGACGTGGACGTGGTCGTTCGCGGCCGCGCGCTCGTCGGCCAGCTCGCCGGTGCCGTCCGGGCTGCCGTCGTCCACCACGAGCACGTGCACGTCCGGGAGTGCCTTGTGCAAGCGATCCAGGATCGGGCCGAGGTTCTCCCGTTCGTTGTACGTCGGGATCACCACCAGCACCGGATCGATTTCCCGGGCCCCCCGCGGCGCCTGCGACATCCGTGCTCCTCCGATATCCGCGGCGGTCAGTCCGCCGCTTCCCCTGCTGCCGTGCCGGCGCTCGCGCGCCGGGTGCGAAAACGGAGTACGAGCCCGCCGGCCACCCCGGCGATCGCCAGTGCCAGCAGCCCGTACTCCGTCCACGCACCGAGTCGATCCGACAGCGTAGTCTGCGTCCGCAGCGGGACGCGCCCGACCAGGGAATCCGCGGTGAAAAGGCCCGTTGAGCTGGTCACCGTCCCGTCGGGGGCGACGATCGCGCTCACCCCTGAGACGGCGGACACCACGACGGCCCGGCCGTGCTCGACCGCCCGCAGCCGGGACATGGCCAGCTGCTGCACGCTCATCTCGCTCTCGCCGTACCAGGCGTTGTTGGTCGGCACCACGAGCACTTCGGCCCCGTCGCGGACGGCGTCGCGGGCCGGGTAGTCGAACGCGGCCTCGTAGCAGACGAACACGCCGACCTTGGTGCCCGCGACGGCCAGCGTCTGGTTCGTGCCGTCGCCGGGGAGCATGTCGACGGTCTCGGAGTCGAGGAACGGCGTGACGAGCTCGGCGACCTTGCGGGCCGGGACGTACTCGCCGAAGGGCACCAGCTGCTGCTTGGCGTAGCGCTGCCCGGGGCCGGTGCGCGGGTCCCAGGCGATGACGGAGTTCTGGATGTGCCCGTCGGGCAGCTCGTAGAGCGCGCCGATCAGCGCGGGGACGCCGAAGTTCGCGACGAGCTGGTCGACCTGCGGGTCGGGGCCGGTGACGGTGGTGGCGCTCTCCGGCCACAGCACCAGGTCCGGCTTGGGGACCCGCCCGGCGCGGACGGCGTCCCGGAGCCGTTGGCTCTCGGCGATCGTGTTGCGGCGCAGCAGGACCCGCTCCCCCTGCAGCGCGAGGCCGATGTCGGGCGCGTTGCCCTGGATGGTCGCGATGGTGCGTTCGCCGTCCTGGGCATCGGTGCCGATCGCGGGCCACAGCGCGAGCCCGGCCAGGACCGGCAGCACCGTGCCGAGCGCGGCGAGGACGGCCGGGCGCGTGAGCTTGCGGGACTCCCACAGGCGGGCGGCGAGCGCGGCCAGCGCGAAGCCGGTGCCGACGACGGCGAGGCCGACCAGCGGGGCGCCACCGATCGAGGCGAGCGGCAGGAAGGCGCCTTCGGGCTGGCTGAACGCGACCCGGCCCCAGGGGAACCCTCCGAAGGGGAACCAGGCGCGCGGGGTCTCCAGCGCGATGAACACCAGCGCGCCCCACAGCGGCGCGAGCGGCAGGCGCGCCACGAGGGTGATGAGGCCGCCCGCGAGGCCGTAGTAGAGCGCCAGCGCGAACGACAGGCCCAGCCAGGGCCACGGGCCGAAGTCCGGGCCGAGGAAGTCCAGCAGCCACGTGAGCAGGGGCAGGAAGAACACGAACCCGAACGCGAAGCCGTAGCCGAACGCGCCGCGGAAGCTCCGCCCGCGCAGCACGAGGGCGAACCCGGCGAACGCGAGCGGGGCGAGCCACCACAGCGGGCGCGGGGCGAAGCTGAGGTAATAGGCGAAGCCGGACACCAGCGCCGCGGCCAGCCGCAGGAGCCACGCGCGGGGGAAACGCCGGGTCCGCGGGGGTTGGTGCGGGGTGCCCGGTTCGGGGTCCGCCACGGTGACTGCCACGGCTGACAACTCTAGGTGATGGCGTCGTGGAGGACTTCACCCGCGCGGACCGTCCGCAGGCAGGCCGGCAGCGCGGCGTCCGGTTCGAGCCTCGGCAGCGGCGGCACCCCGGCGCGCGGGTCGGTGGACCAGCGCTGCACGCGGGTGTCCGGGGTGGCCACGACGAGGTCGGTGGCGTCCCAGATCGCGTAGTGCGCCG